>CAJCHW010000176.1 GCA_903970125.1 Chlamydiota bacterium | reverse complement strand
CTTGCGTGCTCGCGCTCAACCACGAGCCTTCAGGCAGCGCCTGCATCAACTGCTCGGCGGTGGCGATCTGTTCGTTGCCGTTTGCGGTGGGCGGCTCGGCCGCAGTGCCCGCCGTTGAGTCAATGTCCAGCCGGACCTGGCGGGCTTGGGGTGTGACCGACAGATACAGATCGCCCGATGGGGCGAGCGCTCGCAGCGCGCCGGCCAGTTGTCGAGCGCTGTCGCTGGATGCCGTGCCGGCACCAGGGCCGGAGCCGGCCACGACCGCGCGCAGGCCTTCGGGCTTGACGTACACGTCCATCAGCGCCCCCGGAGAGGCGCTTTCACGCAGGCTCGTGTAGGCAGCCAGGTGCGCTATCGACGCAGCACCGTCCGCCGTATCGATCACTTCCTCAAGTGCCTTCTCGGACCCGATCACCAAAAACGAGCCCACGAGTGCGCCGGCCCGTCCCCCGCCCGCGACCGCGAGCGTAACGCCCTTATAGGTGACCGCGTGGGTTCCGGGGCCGGCGCTTTGGGCATTGAGGAAGGCGCGCGCCTTGGCGGCGTTGGTCGTGTCGAGCACGACTGCGCCTTCGCTCCGGGAATAAAGACTGCTCCCGGAACCGGCGCCACCGGAGATCGGCACTGCCGGCGTCATGCTCGCGAGCAGGCGGCCCGAAAGGGCGTATTCGAGCATTCCCGCGAGCGTGCTGGGGGCGTGCAGCGCGGGCAGCACGATATGCGTGAGGAACACACCCGCGCGTTCGCCCAACCAAGGGGTGACTTCAGCGGCGGTGACGGGGGTCGACGAGCCGCGCAGGCTCAGCGCTTGGAGCAGTTGCGCAAAGGGCTTGGACTTGTGGGTCAGCGTCTGGGCATCGGTGTCGGCGTCGGTCTTGGCGGCGCCTTCCGGCCGCACGTCGGCATTGATGTAGACCGGGGCAGACGACGGGATCAACGCAGCCGGATCCGGAGCTTTCGGAGACGAGGAGCCGCAACCGGCAGCACTGAGCGCAAGTGCCACGAGGGCGCAGCCGGCTGTTCGTGCACGGATGGACATAACCCGATCCTACGCCCGGCAGCGGGCGAACGGGTCCGATGTGCGTCGGTTGGCTGCCGCAGTGGCTTTGTTGGCCGTGCATGCGGGCACCCACGCGCTCGCGCTGCAACGCGTCGTGCAGCACCGCGGTCGCGATCGCGGCATCGAAGGCGCCCGAAATCGGCTTCGCAGTGGGTTTCAGGGGTTGTCCGCGGGGAGGCCTGGAGTGCATGGATAATCACGTGCATGTGCATCAAGTGGGCGAAAATGTGCAGTAGGTTGCAAATATGGGTCATTGTGGGTAGGGTGATCGCTAGCGAGCCCGGGTGGAGAGGCTCCTCCCGCCTCTCCTCCCGGGCTTGGTTACCAAGCCAAGGAGCACCCCGTTGGCCTTTAGCGGTCTTTTCGACCACACCCTGGATTCCAAGAACCGGCTGACCGTCCCGCGCCAGTCACGCAGCGCCTTCGCCGACGGCGCCGTACTCGCGATCCCACCGGATCTGCAGCCGTGTGTCTGGATCGCCCGTGCGTCGGACTACGAGGATTACGTCAGCAAGGCACTCGGCGAGCTCTCCCCGTTGGCCGAGGACCGGCTCGCACTGGAACGGTTCTACGGCGCCAGCAGCCACGAGGTCGAACTCGACGGCAGGGAGCGTGTGATGCTGCCCACGCGCTTTGTCCTCCACGCCCAGCTCGAGCGCGAGCTTGTACTTGTGGGGGCGGGGTGGCGTATCGAGTGCTGGGACCGCGCCCAGTGGGCCAACTACCAGCCGGCACTCGCCGAGGAGGCGCGCGCGATAACTGCGCGTGCGAGCCATGCTGCTTGATGTGGCGCCCCAGAGTTCCGCGGCCCGCCGTGGTCGCGACAAGAGGTCGGCCGCTCCGATCACCGGCGCTCGGCGGCGCGAGCGTTCCCGGCTCGGGCAGGGCCCGGTTCCTGGCGTCCATGTGCCCGTGCTGGCACGTGAGCTCGTCGATGCACTCGAGGTTCGCCCCGGCCAGACCGCGGTCGACTGCACGTTCGGCGGCGGCGGCCATGCGCGCATGGTCGCGGACAAGCTTGGCCCCACGGGCACGCTCGTGGCGATCGATCGCGACCCTGCCGCCGAACGCTGCTTTGAGGCGCTGGCCGAGCAGGCGCCGTGCTCGGTGCGGTTCATCCGCCGCAGCTACTTGGAGGCGCTCGAGCAGCTTGCCGCCGAGGGAGCCCGGGTCGACCTCGTCTACTTCGACCTCGGGATGTCCTCGATGCAGCTCGACGAAGGCGGCAGGGGCTTCTCCTACTCACACGACGAGTGCCTGGACATGCGCATGGATCCAACTCAAGAGCTCAGCGCATTGGGGATCATCAACAGCTTCGATCAGCAGGGCCTTGCCACGCTCATGCGCGAGTTTGGCGAGGAGCGCCACGCGGGCGCGATTGCGCGCGCGATCGTCCGCCAGCGCGCGCGGGCGCCCATCCAGACCACGCTTGATCTCGTCGCGACCATCAACTCTGCGATCCCTGCGCCTGCGCGTTTTGCCTCCGGCCATCCCGCCAAGCGTGTTTTTCAGGCGCTGCGCATTGCAGTCAACGACGAGCTCGGACAGCTCGACGGTGCCCTGCCGGCCGCTTGGAATCTGCTGCGTCCAGGCGGGGTATTGGCAGCGATCGCCTTTCACTCGCTCGAGGATCGCCGCGTGAAGCGGTTCATGACCGACCGTGCGCGTGGCTGCATCTGCCCGCCCGAACTTCCCGTGTGCGCCTGCGGGCGCACCCCCGAAGCCGTTCTACGCTCGCGCCGCGCGATCGTTGCGTCGGCCCCGGAACTCGCCAGCAACCCGCGCTCGGCGTCGGCGCGCCTGCGTGCCGCACGCAAGCTTGCCGTGTCTGCAGCGGAGCCCGCGTCATGACGGGGCGGGCGGCCACCGCGGCAGCGCGCGCGCTTTCATCGGCGCAGCCACAGAGGCAGTCAGGCTCGGTGCGCCGCCCCGCCTATGCCTCCAGCGGAGGCGCGCCCGCGCGCGGGTCGGCAACTCGCGCTTACAGCGGCGGCGGATCGCGCCGCATTGGCCCCCGTTCAGGATCGGTGCCGCGCCGTGTCTCGGGGCCCTCGCGGGGTGCCTCCGGTGCCGCACTGGTTGCGTCCGGGGCCGCAGTCGCGCTGCCCGGCGGTGGCGCGCTTGGCGGCTGGCGCCCGGAACGCTCGCGGCGAGCCTCGGCCCCACGCAGGCGTGCGGCTTCGCGACCGGCACAAGTGCCCGCGGTCGCGGCGCATCGGCTCAGCGATCCATTGGGCGCCGCGCTCGGCCTGGCCGATCACCGGCTGCTGGACAGGCTCATCCGCGGCCGGATATGGATCGGGATCATCGGCTTTGCATTGATCGGAATAGTGGCGATGCAGGTAGCCGTGCTGAAGCTGAACACAGGCACAGCCAAAGCCCTCGAAGTCAAGTCGACGCTGATGCGCGAGATCTCGGCCGCCGAGGTTGCAAGCTCCACGCTTGGCTCCGGGGCACACATCGAGGCCGAAGCGGTCCGGCGCGGCATGGTGATGGCAGCTACGGCTCCCGTCGGGGTCCTCACGGTCAGACGCTCGGATGCCGACGGCGCGACCGCGTTGCTGGCCAGCGCGCCCGCGCAGGCGCCGGCAACCTCGGCAGCAACGGCAGCGCCGGCAGCGCCGGCAGCGAGCTCAGCTACCTCCGAAGCCCAGACCGGCTCCGGTGCTGGGGCTGTCGCCGGCAGTGAAAACACTGAAGGTGGCGCGGCAGCGGTGCCTGGTGCGGGCAGCAGCGAAGGCACGGCAAGTGGCGCCGCAGCGGTGGGGAGTGCCGGCAGCAGCGAAGGCACAGCGAGTGGCGCGGCAGCGGTGGCGAGTCCTGTCAACAGCGCCACGAGTACGTCGGAAGGTCCTCAGGGCTAGCTCGTGGCGAACGTGCAGCGGCGTATAGGGCTGCTGTTCGCCTGCGCGGTGCTCGCGCTCATCCTTGCCGGCGGTCGCGAGCTCTACCTCGGGGTGATCCGTAGCGCGAGCCTGCGCAAGGATGCACGCAGCCAGCAGGTCACCGACGAGTCCATCCCGGCGCCGCGCGGCACGATCACCGACCGCACCGGAGCGGCCTTGGCGATTTCAGAACCGGCCTACGCGATCACTGCCGACCCGTACCTGATCAAGAATGCAACGGCTACGTCGGCGCAAATCGCGGAGGCGCTGGGCAGCTCCCAGGCCGCGGTCCTGTCTGATCTCAGCGAGCAAACGGGCTTCGTTCATCTTGCCCTTGGTGTCGATGAGGCGCGTGCCAAGGCGCTGCTTGCCTATGGGATCCCCGGCATCGAAGCGACCCCGGTGATGCGCCGGGTCTATCCACGCGGCGCGCTCGCGGCACAGGTGCTGGGGACCGTGGGCGGCGAAGGCGAGGGTCTTTCAGGTTTGGAGTACTCGCAGAACTCGCTGCTCGACGGTGACGCCGGGGAAAGACGGATCGTGCGCGATGCGCTGGGCCAGCCGATCTCGATTGCGACGGCCCGGCGCGATCGCCCCGGCGCCACGCTGAAGCTCACGCTCGATGCCAACGTGCAGCAGCGCACCGAAGAAGTCCTGGGCGCCGTCGGCGACGTCTTTCATCCCAAGGACGCGACCGCAATCGTGATCGAACCTGGCACGGGCGCCGTGCTGGCGATGGCCGACTGGCCGCCGGCGAATCTCGGCGAAGCCACAGAACTGTCGACCGAAGAGCTGCAGAACCGCGCTGTCTCCTTCAACTACGAACCGGGATCCACGTTCAAGGTGGTCGCGATGGGAGGCGCGCTGCAGCAGGGCCTGATCACGCCGCAGACACCATTCGAAATCCCCGAAGAGCTTGAAATCGGCGGCCGTGTCATCCACGACGCCGAGGAACACCCCGCTGAGACGCTGACGGCTTCGCAGATCCTCGCGCAGTCGTCGAACATCGGCGCGGTCAAGATCGCGCTGCTGGAGGGCGCCACCCAGTTCAACAACTGGGTTCACGCGTTCGGCTTCGGCAGCCGCACGGGAATCGAACTGCCCGGGGAGGAAAGCGGCGTGACGCCCAGCCCCAGCGAATACTCCGGCGCTTCGATGGGCAACCTGCCCTTCGGTCAAGGCGAGCTTGTGACGCCGATCCAGGTCGCGACTGCCTATTCGGCCATCGCCGACGGCGGCGTCCTGCGCGAGCCGCATCTGTTGGCGAGCGTCAATGGGCACGTCGTGGCGCACGGGCCCGGACACAGAATGCTCTCGCCCAAGGTGGCCTTGGAGCTGCGCGAAATGCTGCGCGGACCGCTTGAGCCTGGCGGCACGGCCTCCGAGGTGACTGTCCCCGGTTATGAAATCGCGGGCAAGACCGGCACCGCAAACAAGGTTGACGCGGAAACCGGCGAATACTCAAACACCGCCTTTGTGGCTTCGTTTGTCGGCTTTGCGCCGGTGCGCGATCCCAAGCTCTTGGCTGCCGTCGTTGTCGATGAACCGCAGAACGGATCGATTTACGGCGGTCAGGTGGCTGCCCCGGCGTGGGGCCAGATCATGTCCTTTGCCCTGCCCTATCTCGGGGTTTCGCCGGAATAGCGCCCGCGGCGGGGCGCTGCGGGCTGCGGTACGTATCCTCGCTGCTCCGGAAAATAGACTGAGTGGGATGCCGGCGGGGCGAGCGATCACGCTGAACGAGATGGCCGCGGCCCTCGGCGACAGCGGGCACTTGCTCGCGGGGCCGCAGCCGCCCGCGGGGTCACTTGAGATCTCGTCGCTCGCGTACGACAGCCGTCGCGTGCAGAGCGGTGGATTGTTCTGCTGCGTGCCCGGATTCGGCACCGACGGACACGACTTTGCATCCGGGGCCGTTGCGCGCGGCGCGGTGGCACTTGTCGTTGAGCGCCACCTGGGCCTCGGAGTCCCCGAGCTGCGGGTGGACAGCGTCCGCGCCGCGATGGGGCCGCTTGCCGCGCGTTTCTATGACGATCCGAGCGCCGCACTGCGGCTGGTGGGCGTCACGGGGACCAATGGCAAGACCACGACCGCGTTTTTGGTGCGCGAGTTGCTGGAGCGCGCCGGCGTGCGTTGTGGCCTGATGGGTACGGTCAAGTCGGTCATCGGTGGGACTGAGGAGCCACTGTCGCGGACGACACCTGAGGCGATCGACCTTCAGGCCCACCTGCGCGCCATGCTCGACGCCGGTGACGCAGCGTGTGCGATGGAGGTCTCCTCGCATGCGCTCGCGCTCGGGCGCGCCGATGGCTTGCGCTTCGCGGTTTCGATCTTCACGAATCTGACCCAGGACCACCTTGATTTTCACGTCGACATGGAGGACTACTTCCAGGCCAAGCGGCGTCTGTTCGTCGCAGGACCCACAGTCGGCGTGATCAACGTCGCCGATCCCTACGGCGCGAGGTTGGCGGCGGAGCTAGACGATGCCGTCACCTTTGCTGTCGCCGACGAGAGCATTGCCGAGGCCGACTACCTCGCCACTGACGTCCGCTGTGGCGTCGATGGGTCGCGTTTCGTACTGCGTACGCCGGAGGGCTCGCGTGAGGTGGTGCTGCCGGCGCCAGGGCGTTTCAACGTTGCCAACGGGCTCGCGGCCTTGGCGGCGGTACGCGTTCTGGGCGTCGAGCTCGATCTCGCCGTCACCGCGTTGAGCACGCCGGTGCGCGTGCCCGGTCGCTTTGAGTCTGTTGACGAGGGCCAGGATTTCGCGGTGCTTGTCGACTACGCCCACACCCCTGACTCGCTCGGGCGGGTGCTTGCGGCGGCCCGGGAGTTGGCATCTGCGCGCGCGCGCGTCGTGTGTGTGTTTGGCGCCGGTGGCGATCGCGACCGTGGCAAGCGGCCGCTCATGGGTCAGGAGGGGGCCCGTGGTGCCGATGTACTGATCGTCACCTCCGACAACCCACGCTCGGAGGACCCGGAGCAGATCATCGCCGAGATCATGGCCGGCGTACGCGAGGCAGAGCGCACGCTCGCCACCGCTGCAAAGCCGTCCGCTGTCACCGATATTTCCGTGGTCGCCGACCGCAAGCAGGCGATCTCGCGAGCGATCGAAGTGGCGCAGCCGGGCGACGTGGTCGTGATCGCGGGCAAGGGCCATGAGCAGGGCCAGGAGTTCGCGGGTGGACGCGTGTTGCCCTTCGACGACATCGCGGTCGCGCGCACGGCGCTGCGCGGATTACCGGTCGGAGCCGGCTGATGCGCGGCTGGGATGCCGGTAGGGTCGCCGCCGCCGCCGATGCGGCCTTGGCCTTTTCTCCAGCTGCGAGCGAGAGCGCGCGCGAGGGCTTGCCGGGTCCACTGCGCGTGGTCATCGACTCCCGCGAGGTCGCTGCCGGCGATCTCTTTGTCGGCCTCGGCGGCAGCCGTGTCGACGGCGGTGACTATGCCGCGGCGGCGCTTGCCGCCGGCGCCTGGGGGGTGATCGTGAAGCCGGTCCACGCACCCACGCTGATGCAGGCCCCCGGTTTGGGCGCCGTGCTCGTGCACCCCAATCCCCTGGCCGCGCTTGGCCGCCTCGCGGGCGCTTGGCGCACCGAGCTCGGGGCACGCGTTGTCGGCATCACAGGCTCGACGGGAAAGACGTCGACCAAGGATATCCTCGCCGCGCTGCTGCGTGATCGCCTGCGGACGGTCGCCAGTCCCGCCAACCTCAACACCGAGATCGGATTGCCGCTCACCATTCTCGCCGCGCCGCCGGGGACCGAGATGCTGGTTCTTGAGATGGCTATGCGGGGTCCTGGCCAGATCGCCGAGCTGGCGGCGATCGCGCGCCCCGACGTGGGGGTGATCGTCAACGTAGGCCCGGTGCATCTTCAACAGCTGGGCTCGATCGAGAACGTGGCCGCGGCCAAGGCGGAGCTGCTTGTGGCCCTGCCTTCAGGCGCCACGGCCGTCGTCCCCGCTGCCGAGCCGCTGCTTGAGCCCTACCGGCGGTCTGACGTGAACGTGGTCACGTTCGGTCCCAATGGTGACGTGACGCTCGCCGACGTGCACGCCGACGGCGAGGTCGTGATTGCAACGCCAACGCAGAGGATCGCACTGCGCCCATCGTTTTCCCAGCGCCACAATCTTGAAAACCTGCTCGCTGCGACAGCGGCGGCACTGGCCTTGGGGGTGGTGCCCGCAGGCGAGCTCAACGTCACCTTCTCGGCGTTGCGCGGCGAGCGCGTCGCACTCGCCGGCCAGGTCCTTGTGATCAACGACTGCTACAACGCCAACCCGATGTCGATGCGCGCGGCTCTCGACGACCTCGCCGCCACTGCGCCGGGGCGCCGCGTGGCGGTACTCGGCGACATGCTCGAGCTTGGCCACGGTGAGCTGGCGCTGCACCGCGAGATCGGCGAGTACGCTGCCGCGCAGGATGTGGCGCTACTGATCACCGTGGGCCCCCGCGCCGTCGCGATGGGCGACGGGGCATTGTCCGGCGATGGGCCAGCTACCGATGCGCCTGTCGAGGTGCACGCCGCGGAGGACCCGGCTGGGGCCGCGCGGCTGTTGTTGACGTTGCTCCGCGATGGCGACACAGTGCTGGTGAAGGCCTCGCGTGGGATGCGTCTTGAGGTTGTCACCGACACGCTTGTGGCCGCAAGGGCGCCGGCGCTCGCGGGCGAGGTCAGCTGATGGGTCGTGTGCTCATCGGCGGCACCGCCGCCCTGCTGATATGCATCTTTCTGAGCCCCAAGTTCATCGAATTTCTGCGCGAGCGGGAGTTCGGCCAACACATCCGTGAGGAGGGTCCCGAGCGCCATCGCATCAAGGCGGGCACGCCCACAATGGGAGGGCTCATCATCTTCGCCGCGCTCGCTGTCTCGTTTTTGATCCTGACCGACTACGAATGGCGATCGATGGGCGTTTTCGTCGCTGCTGTCGCGTGTGCGATGTTGGGCTTCGCCGATGACTACATCAAGCTCGTGCGACGCCGCTCGCTGGGCCTGCGTGCGCGCACGAAGCTGCTTGTGACCGTGGCGATCTCGCTGGGTCTGTGGTACGTGGCCAGCCACGAGGCGCACCTGCAGAGCACGCTGCGTTTGCGCTTCGTGGACTACCAGATCGAACTCGGCGTGTTCTACCCGGTGCTCATCTTCTTCGTTGTCGCCGGCACCACGAGCGCCGTCAACCTCACCGACGGTCTCGACGGGCTGGCAGCCGGCTGCGCTGCCATTGTCGCGCTCGCATACGTCGCCATGACCGCCTACACGGGTCAGTACGACCTTGCGCTGCTGGCCGCTGTGCTTGTGGGCGTGTGCGTGGGCTTTCTGTGGTTCAACGCGTTCCCGGCGACGATCTTCATGGGCGACACGGGGTCGCTGGGTATCGGTGGTGCGATCGCGGGCCTGGCGGTGATGACCAAGACGGAGCTGCTCTTGATCCTGCTCGGCGGCATGTTCGTGATCGAGGCGCTCTCGGTCCTGATCCAGGTCGCCTATTTCCAGCTGACCCGCAAGCGGGTCTTTCTGATGGCGCCGTTGCATCATCACTTCGAGCTTCACGACTGGTCAGAGACAAAGATCATCCTGCGTTTCTGGATCATCGCCGCGCTCTGTGGCGCGATCGGGTTCGTGATCTTCCGCCAGAGCGTGCGGTGAACCGGCGCCCAGCGCTGCCAGGCGGGCCGTACCTGGTGGTCGGGCTGGCGCGGTCGGGCGTAGGTGCCGCGCTGGCCCTGCGCGCGCGCGGCCAGGACGTGTTCGGAGTTGACGCCGGCGGGGTGGCCGCCGCGACACAGCTCGCCGATGCGGGTGTCAAGGTCATCGGCGGCGAGGAGGCGTTGCGTGCTCTGGAGCACGTGCAGACCGTGATCAAGAGTCCCGGCGTGCCCGCGGCGGCGCCGGTGATCGCGGCTGCGCACGCGCGTGGCGTCGCGGTCATGGGTGAGCTCGAGCTTGCGTGGAGGATGGTGCCCAACGCGCTGATCGCCGTCACGGGCACAAACGGCAAGACCACGACGGTCGAGTGGGTCGCCCACATGCACCGCAAGGCCGGGCTTCCCGTGACCGTGGCGGGCAACGTCG
>CAJCHW010000175.1 GCA_903970125.1 Chlamydiota bacterium | reverse complement strand
AGGTCAGGCCGGGGCCCGGTGCCGACGCCGCCCAACGCGCCGAGGGACTTTTGCCCATCGGGCCTTTGCCGGCGGCCGATTCCGATCAGATCAGTGTGGCCAGCTGCTGACCGGCCGCCTCGAGCTCGCTTTCGGACCGGGCTTCGAGGACAACCTGCAGATCCATGATGCGCGCGCTGAAGAGGTCGTGAGTGGGTGCGGCCGTGACCGCGTATGCCGGTACGCCGCGCTGGCGCGCGTCCGTGACGAGCTCAAAGCTGGCGTTGCCAGGGACGGCGTGACGGTAAAGGTCAGCGTCGGCCAACACCAACGCGCGCGCCGCGTGCAGCCTTGGCGCAAACGGCCCACCGCGACAGTCGCTGTCAGCGCGCAGGCCGTCCAAACCAGCTGCCTGGGACTCAAAAGCCCAGCGCTCGATTTGCCACCGGTGAAGCGCTGTCTCCAGACCCGGTGCAAGTGCTGCGGCCACGCGACGGCCGCTCAGGCGCCCTGGAAACGCAGTGGCGACGATCAGGACCGTACGCGGGATCATGCCGTCATCTTCTCAATCCGGCACCGCGGCGATGAGCCTTTTTGTGCTGGAGCAACATGCGTCGCTAGCATCAAGCCCCATGTCCAGTGACGGCGCAACTGTAGCCGAGGAGGAGTACCTTCAGAGTTTGTTCTGGCTGAAGGAGGCCGGACTGGCGATGAGCGCCGCAAACGTTGCCCGCGCGATGCAGCTCTCGGCGCCGACGGTGCACGAGATGGTGGGCCGCCTGGAGCGCGACGGCTACATCGAGCGCGCCCAGGACAAGACGATCACGTTTACGGTGGTGGGCATGGAGCACGCCGAACGGGTTGTCAGCCGCCACCGCCTGATCGAGCGCTTTCTGACCGATGTCCTCAAGGTGCCGTGGGACGAGGTTCACGAGCAGGCCGAGAGCCTTGAGCACGGCATGTCGCCGGCATTGGAGGAGCGCATCCGCGCGGCTGTCGGGGACGCCAAGAACTGCCCCCATGGACACCCGATCGAACTCGGCGCGCGCGAGCCCGGCGTTCCCCTTGCCGACGTGGCCATCGGCGCTGATGTGCGCGTGCTGCGCTTTGAGAACGAGGCTGAGGATCTCTTGCACTATCTGATGGACGCTGGTCTATACCCAGGGCTGTCGGGCACCCTTGCCGCGCATGACGACGACGAGGTCACGTTGGAAACGAGTGATGGGCGCCGCTGCGCGGTGACGCCGAGCGTCGCTGAAACGGTCGCGGTGGTAGCTGACCCGTCGCCACCGCCGCGAACCGCTTTGCCCGAGCAACTGGTGCTGGGCAAACAACGCTACGGTCGCTAGCGGGTCAGGACAGCGAGCGCCAGGCGTCGGCAAGCCGCGCGACGCCCTCGCGGATTTCCGCGACAGTGACGCCGGAGTAGGCCAAGCGCAGTGCATTGTCGCCGCCGTCGAGCATGAAGTCGGTGCCTTTGACAAAGATCACCGACCGCTGCGCGGCGGCCTCAGCCAGAGCTGCCACATTGGCGCCCTCGGGCAGCGTCACCCACAAGAAGTAGCCGCCCTCGGGGGCGACGAACTTGGCCTCGGGCAGCTCGCTGCGCAGCGCGTCGGTAAGGGTCCGGGCGCGCTCGGCGAGCGCCGTGCGCACAACCTCGATCGAATGCTCGAGTGCGCCGGCGATACAGAACTCATACACGAGGCCCTCGGAGACCATGTTCGGCGATATGTACGTGTTGGTCGCGAGCTTGACGATCGCGGCGATCAGATCCTTGGGTCCGATCAGGTAGCCCACACGCACGCCGGGGCAGACGGTCTTGGTAAACGACGACGCGTAGACCACGTGGTCGGGGTCGATCGAGACCATGGTTGGCATCGGCTCGCCACTGAAGCGAAGCTCGCCATAGGGGTCGTCCTCGAGCACGATGAACTCGTGCTCGCGCGCCAGCGCGACGAGCTGCTTGCGCTTGTCCGCCGACAGCGTGTAGCCGGCGGGGTTTTGGAAGTTGGGGATCACGTGCGCAAGTGTGGGCTTGGCTCCCTCCGCGAGCAGGCGACCAAGCGCGCTGGTGTCGATGCCATCGAGCTCCAGCTCGACTGCGCGCACGTGGGCGCCACGATTGCGCAGCGACAGAAGCGTGCGGTCGTAGGTGGGGCTCTCGACGACCACTTCGTCGCCGGCTCGCACGAGGTGGTCAAAGAGAAACGCGTCGGCCTGAAGCGATCCGTTGGTGACGAGCACGCGCTCGGGCTCCACGCCGTGGCGCTCGGCGATCCAGGCGCGCAGGGGCGGGTAGCCGATCGAGGTGCCATACGCGGTCACGCCCGCGGGATCGTTGGCAAATGCGCGCACGGCGGCGTCGCGCAGCCCCTCGACATCGACTATGTCAAGCGACGGAACGCCGCGCGCGAAGGAGATCTCTGAGGGCACGGCCTTAGCGTATCGGCGCTAGTGCGAAGACGAGGAAACGGCTGCCTGCAGCAGCTTGGGCGCGAGCTCGGCGACGGCGGTGGGGGTGCGGGCCACGAGCACGCCGCCGGCTTCCAGCGCCTGAGCTTTGGCCGCGGCGGTACCGGCTGAGCCGGAGACGATCGCGCCGGCGTGGCCCATCGTCTTGCCTTCCGGCGCCGTGAAGCCGGCGATGTAGGCGATCACGGGCTTGGTCACGCTCTCGGCTATGTACGCCGCTGCCTCCTCCTCCGCCGAGCCGCCGATCTCGCCGGAGAGCACGATCAGCTCCGTCTGTTCGTCGGCCTGGAAGAGCTCGAGGATGTCGACAAATGAGGACCCCGGTACGGGGTCACCGCCGATGCCCACGATTGAGCTGTTGCCCAGGCCGGCTTGAGCGATCTCTGAGCCGATCTGATAGGTCAGCGTGCCGGAGCGCGACACCACGCCGACGTTGCCGGGCTTGAAGAAGGACGCCGGGATGATGCCAACGTTGGCCTTGCCCGGCGAAAGGATTCCGGGGCAGTTGGGACCGATCAGCCGCGTGCCCGGATGGTCGCGCTTGAGCACGTTGTAAACGCGCAGCTCGTCGTGCGCGGGGATGCCCTCGGTGATCGCGATCACCAGCTCCACGCCCGCGGATGCGGCTTCAAGGATGGCGTCGGCGGCAAAACGGGGGGGCACGAAGATCATTGCGGTGTTCGGGCTGGTGGCGGCGACGGCCTCATCCCAGCTGTTGAACACGGGGATGCCCTCGAGCTCGGCACCGCCTTTGCCGGGAGTCACGCCGGCGACCACGTTGGTGCCGTAGCTGCGGTTGTTGAGCGTGTGGAAAGAGCCCTCGCGGCCGGTCATGCCGGCCACGCACAGGCGCGTCTGCTCATCGATGAGAATGGACATCAGCTGCCCACGCTAGCGTCATCGGTGCCTGGCACCGGCAGCCCGGCGGCAAGCGCGACGACCATCTCGGCCGCCTGGTTCATGGTGTGCGCGGCGTGGACGTTGGGAAGCTTGGCGTCGGCGAGCAGGGCCCGTCCGGCGACGTCGTTGGTTCCGTCGAGCCGCACCACGAAGGGCAGCTGCGGCTTGATCTGCTCGAAAGCCGTGATCAGGCCCCGCGCCACCTCGTCGCAGCGGGTGATCCCGCCGAAGATGTTGAACAACACGGCCTTGACGGCGGGGTTTGAGAGGATCACCTCGACGGCTTGAGTGATCTTGGCTGCGTCGGAACCGCCACCGGCGTCGAGGAAGTTCGCGGGCGCGCCGCCTGCCTGGGCGACGACGTCGAGCGTGGACATGACCAGGCCGGCGCCGTTGCCAAGGATGCCGATGTCACCGTCGAGCTTGACGTACTGAAGCCCTTGCTCGTGCGCGTGGTGCTCGATCGGGTCCTCGTTGGCGGTATCGGAGAGCCCCTGGTTGTCGGGGTGGCGAAACAGCGCGTTGTCGTCCAGGGTCACCTTGGCGTCCAGCGCCTTGACCTGACGCTCGGGGGTCACGATAAGCGGGTTGATCTCCACGAGCGAGGCGTCCTCGGCAACCCAGGTCTCATACAGCGCTTTGAGCGCCGCGGCAACGCCCTCGCGCACATCCTCGTCGGCCTGGCCCTCGGTGGCGATCGCAAGGGCTTCGGCGTGCGAGAGGCCGTCCAGGGCGTCGACGTGGCGGCGCACAAGCTTGTCGGGGCTGTTGTGAGCGACCTCCTCGATCTCGACGCCGCCCTCGACGCTGAAGATCACGAGCGGCGCCGACGCCGAGCGGTCCAGCAGGACCGAGGCGTAGTACTCGCTGGCGATGTCGGAGGCGTGCTCGATCCAGAGCGTGTGCACGGTGTGGCCGCGGATATCCATGCCAAGGATGTTGCTTGCGTGGGTGCGCACCTCATCCTCGTTTGCGGCAAGCTTGACTCCGCCGGCCTTGCCGCGCCCACCGATTAAGACCTGGGCCTTGACCACCACTGGGTAGCCGGCGTCGGCGGCCGCTTGCACGGCCTCATCCACGGTGGTGGCGACATGCCCCGGCGACACGTTGAGTCCGTGGCGGGCGAACAGCTGCTTGCCCTGATACTCGAGCAGATCCATAGACGGCGCGGGACTCTATTGCACAGCGCCCGCAGGGCGCGTCGGCGGTGTGCGTGCTGGCACCGCCGCTGGCGGCCCCTGGCGCCGCCCAGAACCACCCACCGCGGCCGCAAATTGCGTGGCAGGTCATAATGCCGACTCGATGCCACTGCCAAAGAATGTTGTCTGGGTGACGTTCGACGTCTACGGTTCGCTGATCGACTGGGAGACGGGCGTCTACGACGCATTCGTCAAGGAGGCCGCCAAGGACGACGTGGCGATCGATCGCGACGAGCTGTTGGCGGTCTTTCACGAGGTCTCGCGCGAGGTTGAGGCGGGATCCTATGAGCTCTACGCCGAGGTGCTCCGCCGCACGGCTGTCAAGGTGGCCGAGCGCATCGGCTGGACAATGGAACCGGCACGGGCACGCTTTTTGCCCGAATCGATCCCGCGCTGGGTGCCGTTCAAGGAAACCAATGCGCAGCTGGCGAAGCTGTCAAAGAAGTTCAAGCTCGGGTTGATCGCGAACATCGACGACAAGCTGCTTGGCCAGACGCGCAGGCATCTGCCCAGCGACTTCGATCTGGTGGTCACAGCCCAGCAGGTGCGCTCGTACAAGCCGGACCCCGCCCACTTCACCGAGTTCGCGCGGCGGCTGGGAGGCAAGAAGGGGTGGGTCCATGTTGCGGCCAGCCACCATCACGACGTCGCTCCGTGTGTCAAGGCGCGCGTGCCCGTGGTCTGGATCAACCGCCGCAAGGAGACGCTCGAATCCAGCCAGGCCAAACCGACGGCGGAAGTTCCCAACCTGCGCGAGGCTGCCAAGCTGCTGGAAGCGCTGTAGGGGTCCGGCGCAGTTGCGCCGGCGCGGGCTCAGGCGCCGCCGGCAGCAGCGGTGATCGTGGCGATGGGAGCGCCGGCGGCGATTGGCTCGCCCTCGGTGATGGGCAGATCGACGATCACGCCGGCCTTGTGGGCCATGATCTCGTTCTCCATCTTCATCGCCTCGATGATGCAAAGCAGCTGACCGGCCTCGACGGTGTCGCCCTGCTTGACGACAACCTTCCACATGTTTCCCTGCAGCGGGGAGGTGAGCGTATCGGGGCCACCACCGGATGACGCCCCGCGCTGCGCGCGTTTTGGGGCTTGACGCTGAGCGTGAGCGCCGGGCGCCGCGCCGGCGCCATTGGTGGCGCCGAACTGCGATGGGGGTCCGATCACATTGACGTCAAAGCGCCGGCCGGAGACCTCGACTGTGTAGTTGCGCGCGACCTTCGGCTCGTCCTCGTCGGAGTCCGGCGCTGCAACGGCATCTGCGGGGGCCGGTGCGGTTGATGCCAGCCATTTGGCGTCCTCGACGAGATCGCGGCAGGTCTCACCGCGGGCCCACTGCTCGGTGGCAAGCAGCGCCCGGTGAAACGGGATCAGCGTGGTCAGCCCGCCGATCTCGTATTCGGCCAGCGCGCGCAGCATGCGGCTGGTGGCCTGCGCGCGGTCGGAGTCCCAGCAGATGAGCTTGGCCACCATCGGGTCGTAGTTGGGCGAGATTTCATCGCCGGCGCCGACGCCGGAGTCGATGCGCACCCCGGGACCGGAGGGCTCGGAGTAGGTGGTGATGCTTCCTGGGGTCGGCGCGAACTTGCGCGAGGCGTCCTCGGCGTTGATGCGGCACTCGATCGCGTGACCGCGCAGCTGGATGTCGGCCTGGGTGTAGGAAAGCGGCTCGCCGGCGGCCGCCTGGATCCCCTGCTTGACGATGTCGATACCGGTGGTCAGCTCGGTCACGCAGTGCTCGACCTGCACGCGCGTGTTCATCTCCAAGAAGAAATACTCGCCGTCGGCGAGCAGGCCCTCGACGGTGCCGGCGCCGACGTAGTTGACCGCGCGGGCGGCCTCGACGCCGATCTGGCCGATGCGCTCGCGCAGCTCGCTGTCAACGACCCACTCCGGTGCGGGGGACTCCTCGATCAGTTTCTGGTGGCGGCGCTGGATCGAGCAGTCGCGCTCGCCCAGGTGGATGACGTTGCCGTGGCTGTCGGCGAGCACCTGGACCTCGACGTGGCGTGGGTCGGGCAGATAACGCTCCAGGTAGACGGTGGCGTCGGAGAAGAACTTCTCGCCCTCGCGGGCGGCGCCCTCGAATGCATCTGGCAACTCGGCCTCGGTCAGGGCTACGCGGAACCCTTTGCCACCGCCACCGCCGGCGGCCTTGACGGCGACGGGAAAGCCGATCTCCTTCTGGGCGATCTTCAGCGCGTCCTTGACAGTGGCCACAGGCTCGGTCGTGCCGGGCACGATCGGCACCCCGGCCTTCTGCATCAGCTCCCGTGCGCGCGTCTTTGATCCCATCGCCTCGATCGCACTCGCGGGGGGCCCGATGAAGACGATCCCAGCCTCCTCGCACGCGCTGGCAAAGTGGGCGTTCTCGGCGAGGAACCCGTATCCGGGGTGAATTGCCTCGGCGCCGGAGCGCTTGGCCACGTCGATGATCTTCTCGACGTTGAGGTAGTTGTCCGAGGGCGGCCCGGCGCCGAGGTTGTAGGCCTCGGTGGCGCGCGCCGCATACTTGGCGTCGCGGTCCTGCTCGGAGTAGACGGCCACCGACTCGATGCCCAGCTCCTCGGCGGCACGGATGATGCGCAGCGCGATCTCGCCGCGGTTGGCTATCAGGATCTTCGAGAACATTGCAGCGGGAAGCTTAGGAGGATTGACGGCGGGAGCGCTGCAAGGGGTCACGGCTGTCGCCCTGGGTCGGAGAGTCCGAGGTGGCTCCTGGGGATGAGGTCGCCCAGCGTACGCCACCCGAGCATGGCTGCACGCAAGTTATACTCGACGGTATGACCTACAAGGTGGGGCCCAAAGGGCAGGTGGTTTTGCCCAAGGTTCTGCGTGACGAGCTCGGGATCGCGCCTGGTGATGAGGTGGTCCTGGAGCGCGACGGCACGGGCATCAGGGTGCAGAAGGCGGTCACAGGCCACGAGCTCTGGGCCTCGCTGCCGCAGGCCGATACCAACCCGCTCGATGAGCTTGCTCAATCCAGGCGCCGGGACCGAGTGACGGAGGATCGTCGGGCCACCCGCCTGGATCCTTGAGTGCGATGGGGAGTCGGCACGAGGTGACAGGCGTCGTCGACGCGTGGACGATTGTGGCTCTGCTCCAAGGCGAGCCCGTGGCATCGGGGGCACGGGATCTGCTTGGTCCTGGCATCGTGATGTCGTCGATCAATTTGGGCGAGGTGTACTACGCGGTCATGCGATCACACGGACGGCGCTTGGCCGAGGATCGCACCGCGGCGATTCGGCGTGCCATTCGGGTTGAGGATCCGACCTGGTCCCTCGTGACTTCGGCGGCGCGCCTAAAGGCCGCAGGCGGGTTGTCTTTCGCTGACGCGTTCTGTGTGGCGACCGCGGAACACCACGGCGTTCCGGTGTACACGGGCGACCCGGAGATCCTTGAACTCTCCACCACCGTCGCACTGATCGACATTCGCAGTGGCTGATTCGGCGGGCGCCGGCGCCGGCCATGAGGCCCGCGCCCGCCAGCTCTCAGCTCAACCCCCCGGCGCTTTCACCGCCAGCGAGTAACTAGCTCCGGACCCGGACAGCAGACTCCCGAACAGCTCGCCCACGACGGCCCCCAGGAACCCTCCGCTGCACCGCAGCGTGGAGATCGTGGTGGTGCCCGCGCCACTGAAGCCGGCCTTGAGCAGTTCGTGTGTCGGTGCGGTGGCCCCCAGACTCACGGCAAGCGGTTCGGTCGTGGAGCAACTGGTGGGAACGGTCAACCCCAGCAACCCCACCGAGGTGATGCCCAGGTTGAGCTTGGCGGGCATCTTCAGGGTCTCGTTGCCGACGGTGCTCTCCACGATTGCGCCTTGCAGCGGGCTGGCCTGAGTCAAGGTGACGCCCAGGGTTATGGGCAGCCCCAGCAGCTTGACGGTGGACTTGAACGCTGGGACCGAGATCGAGCCTTTCTCGGTGCCCGTGCCCGTTTCGTCGTTCAGTTCGCCGGAACCGGAGAACGTCGAGCCGGCAGGCAGGGTGATCGGCTGGCCGAGGTTCCTGGGGGTGATCGAGCCGGACAGCGGCCAGGAGTTGTACTGGATGGTTTCGATCGGAGGTGGTTCGTAGGTGAATGAGCCCCAGCCTTCCAGTCGATGACACCCACCGGGGCTTCCTAGCACTGCGACGCTCACAGTGCCGGTGCCCGGCGGGGTTACTGCCCGGACCTTGCCTTCCGGGAGCACTTCGAAGCTCGCCGCCGGCTTCGAGCCGAACCGGACTTCCGTCACTCCGCCAAGGTTGGCGCCGGTAATCGTAACTGTCGTCCCTCCGCTCGCCGACCCCCGGCCTGGTTCCACTTGGACGAGCTCGGGAGTCAGCGTGTAGGGGACGCATGTCGTGGTCATGGTTGTGTCTGTCGTCATGACGGTGACGGTGGATGTGCTGCTGCCGCTGCTGCTTGTGGATTTTGATTCCGAGGCCGTGTGCGTGGAGGTACATGTGGGTTCGCAGCCGGTGAGGGGACAGTGAAAGTCAGACTCATCCGCACAGGTCGAGGTTTCCGTGCTTACACTTCCGGATCCGGTCGTACCTCCGGAGGTGTAAGCACTTGCGGATACGGTCGTGGTGGTCCCCGTAATCGGCACCTCCGCCAGAACTGTGTTGTCCAGCGCTGTGCACGAGAGCTTGATGTTGTTGTCCAGGCCGGCGATTTCACCGTTGGGCATGTAGCCGGTCACCTTGAACTGGATGCCCTTGCCCGTGCTCTTGACGCCTTCATAGCCCATCGCGGTGCCAATGCTGAGCTTGAGGTCGGTACCCGCCGCTCCGGTCACCTTCACCGGCGCAAATGTGTACGCCGATCCCTTGGCTTCCGGACCAGACGGGATCTTCCAGAGCCCGGGCTTTTCGGTTTCAACCCCGCCTTCGAACGGCAAACCGGCCGGGTATTCCGGGGGCGTGGCGAGGTTGATGCCAGTCGTCTTGCCTTCCTGTTCGCCCCCGACGAGGTTGGCTTCCAGGACCGTCAAGCGGCCTCGGACGGTGGTCGCGCCTTCCGCGTAAAACTCGTCGCTCCATTCCGCGGGGATGTCGATCGCCGCGGTCGCGTTGTGGAGCTGGAAGGTCGACCCTTCCTCGAGCGATTCCGGACCGGTCGCAGTCGTCGTAACGAAGACGATGCCCTTCACGTTGAGGATGCCTGGCGCGAGCACGCACTTGGCTTCGATCGTGGCCGAGTAGGTCTTTTCGGCGCCGGCCGCTCCACTGGCTGCGGCCATTGCGGCGATAACGCCCATAGCGGCGAACATGCCCAGCGCGGTCGCCACCGCAAGTGGTCTAACTCGCAGCCCTCTGAACATCGTTCTCCTCCCGTCTCCAGTTCCGCCGATCTCACACGGCCGGTGCCACCGAGGCCCACAACCGACGCCACCTCCTGGGCCGTCGCAGGACTTGGTCCATCATCGTACGCTCGGCGGCGTAAGTCAACCGGCAGCGGTGGTGGCTGCGACGTGCGGCCTAGGCTGAGCGGATCATGCCGGCGCCGACGGTGCCATTGGAGGCCTCGTCGATGAGGATGAAGCTGCCCGTGCGCCTGTTTGAGTCATACGGGTCCACGATCAAGGGCGCGCTCGTGCGCACGCGCACACGGGCAATGTCGTTGAGATTGAGCTCTGAAGGCGGTCCCACGCGCTCAAGCGAGTGCACATCGACGAGATCCAGCAGGGAATCGATGATCGCGGGCGCCTGGCGGGTGGTGTGCTTGAGCACGTAGCGCCCACCCGGCCGCATTGGCTGCTCGGCCAGCCAGCAGATGTCGGCCTCGAACTCGCGTGTGACCGCAGGGCTCTCGTTTGGCCGGCAGATCAGCTCGCCGCGCGAGATGTCCAGGTTGTCAGCGAGGCGCAGCGTCACGGACATCGGCGCAAGCGCCTCCTCCAGGGGACCGTCAAAGGTGTCGATTGCGGCGATCGATGTGCGCTGTCCTGCGGGAAGCACGACCACGTCGTCGCCCACGTGCAGCGCGCCGCTGGCGAGCGTGCCCGCGTAGCCACGGTAGTCGGGGTCGTCCTGGGCATGGTGCCGGGTCGTGTGGTGGCCGTTGGTGGACTGCGACTCGGCCGCGCTCGCGGTTGCTGCGGGCGGGCGCACGACCCACTGCACAGGGAAGCGCGCGGGGATCTCGTCGGGGTGGTCGTAGGAGACGTCCACGGTCTCAAGCAGGTCCAGCAGCGTCGTGCCCTCGTACCAGTCCATGCGCTCGGAACGCGTGACGACGTTGTCGCCCTGCAGCGCCGAGATCGGGATGTACGTGATGTCCTTGACGCCGCTCAGCTGCGCTGCCGAGGTAGCGAACTGCGCCATGATCTCCTCAAAGCGCTGCTCGGCGTGATCGACGAGGTCCATCTTGTTGATCGCCACGACCAGCCGGGGAATCCCCAGCAGGGCGGAGATAAAGGCGTGCCTGCGCGACTGCTCGACCACACCGTGGCGGGCGTCGATGAGCACGACAGCGAGGTCGGCCGTGGAGGCACCCGTGGCCATGTTGCGCGTGTACTGCAAATGTCCCGGGCAGTCGGCGATGATGAACCGGCGGCGCTCGGTGGCGAAGTAGCGGTACGCGACGTCGATCGTGATCCCCTGCTCGCGCTCGGCGCGCAGGCCGTCTGTCAGCAGCGCGAGATCGAGCGCCCCCTCGCCGCCACGCCGCAGGCTGGCCTCGATCAGGTGCACAAGCTGGTCGTCGTGCACCTGCTTGGTGTCGTACAACAGCCGCCCAATGAGCGTGCTCTTGCCATCGTCCACCGAGCCCGCGGTGGTAAAGCGCAACAGATCTAGCGTCATTGCAGAGCTTCCAGGCTAGAAGTAGCCGACCTTCTTGCGGTCCTCCATTGCCGCCTCCGAGACGCGGTCGTCGGCGCGTGTCTCACCGCGCTCTGTCAACCGCGTGGCGGCGATCTCGGCAACGACCTCCTGCAGCGTGGCGGCGTGCGAGCGCACACCGCCCGTGCACGTCATGTCCCCGACTGTGCGGTAGCGCACGGACTCGGTGAAAACTGTCTCGCCATCGATCAGCTCGGCGCCGTCGCGCCAGGCGTAGAGCATGCCATCGCGCTCGAAGACCTCGCGCTCGTGGGCGTAGTAGATCGATGGCACATCCAGGCGCTCCTGCTCGATGTACTCCCAGACGTCGAGCTCGGTCCAGTTCGACAGTGGGAACACACGCACATGCTCGCCCTTGCGGATGCGCCCGTTGTAGAGGTTCCAGAGCTCGGGGCGCTGGTTTTTGGGGTCCCACTGGCCGAAATCGTCGCGGAATGAGAACACGCGCTCCTTGGCGCGCGCGCGCTCCTCGTCGCGCCGTGCTCCGCCGAGCACTGCGTCGAAGTTGTGCTCTGCGATGGCATCGAGCAGCGTCGTCGTCTGTAGACGGTTGCGCGAGGCCCGCGGGCCTGTCTCCTCAACGACGCGGCCGCGGTCGATCGAGTCCTGCACGCTGGCAACGATTAAGCGCTCGCCAAGTTCTGCGGCGCGCTGATCGCGAAGCGCTATGACCTCGGGGAAGTTGTGCCCGGTGTCGACGTGCATGAGCGGGAACGGGAAGCGCCCCGGGCGAAACGCCTTCTCGGCCAAGCGCAGCAAAACCAAGGAGTCCTTGCCGGCACTGAACAAGAGCCCTGGCCGCTCAAATTCGGCGGCCACCTCGCGCATCACGTAGATCGCCTCGGACTCGAGCGCCCTGAGGTGACTGAGCACCGGTCGCGTTGGTGTCGAGACAGCGCTCACGAGCGCGGTGCTCCGGTCGTGCTGGAGGCCTCAGCCGCAGCTGCCGAGGGCGCCCACGCGGGCTCCACATGCAGCCCGCACTCGGTCTTGGCGGTGCCTGCCCAGCGACCCTCGCGGCCGGACCCTGGCTGCGTGCACGGCGCGCACCCGATCGACGAGTAACCCTGGTCATGCAGCGGGTGGTAAGGCAGTGAGCGCTCGTGGATGCGCCGCCAGATGTCGCGCTCTGCCCAGCCGGCAAGCGGATTGAATTTCCACATCCCGCGGGCGTCGTCGCGTTCACGCAGTTCAATGTCCGCGCGCGTGGGGCTCTGCTCGCGACGCAAACCCGTGACCCAGCCGTCGGCGCTGCTGAGTGCGTGCTCAAGCGCCGCCACCTTCTGTGCTGAGCAGCAGTTGCCGGGGCCCGTCCAGGGCCCACTTGGACCGCTGGCGTCAAGCACCTCTACTGCGATTCCAAAGCGGTCCTCAAAGGCCTTCCAGGTCTCAAGTGTCTCGGGGAAGAGCACGCCGGTATCGATGGTCACGATCCGCACTGGGTTCGGTGTCGGGGCCACACGCATCAGCTCGTCGATCAGTACCGACTCCTCCTTCTGAAACGAGCACAGAAGCACGAGCCGACCGCCGTGCGCCTCGACAGCTTCGCGCAAGGTCTCGGTGAGCTCGTGGGCAAGCTGCGGTGCCGGCGCGGGCGATGCCGGCGACAGCTGTGGCGTGTCAGTCAGACTGCGCACTCGCCTTCTCCTCGGATCACCTGGAACGGCACGTCGCGGTTCCAGTCGATGAACTGGTTCATGGTCTGGAGGCTGAAGTCGGCAGGCATGGACAGGTCCTTGACCTGGCTTTCAAGCTGTGTTGTGCCGACGCGCTGAATATAGGCGACCCAGGTCTCGCCGTCGAGGTGGTCGCTTTCGTAATGACGCAGCCAGC
Organism: Chlamydiota bacterium; assembly: GCA_903970125.1. GTDB lineage: Bacteria > Actinomycetota > Thermoleophilia > Solirubrobacterales > Solirubrobacteraceae > Palsa-744. Next base: position 22,243 of record CAJCHW010000175.1, on the reverse strand, counting down.
GCTCCACTGCATCTGGGATCCGCTTGGATGGCAAGCGCAGCTTCAGGCGCTCGCCGAACGCGACCTCGCCTTCGAACGAGCCGCCGACATGCGGGATGTAGGCGGGGATCGTGTGCTCGCCCACCTTGATGGAGGCGCCATAGAAGCCGATCGAGCCGAGATGGTGCTGGCCGCAGCCGTTGGGGCACCCGGAGATCTTGACCGCGATGGCCCGGGCTAGTGGGTCCTCGATGTTCATGCTCAGCAGACGGTCCTGCACTGCTTGGTTTAGGCCCATGGAGCTGGTGATGCCCAGCTTGCACGAGTCCGTGCCGGGGCACGAGACCACATCCTCGATCTCGCGCGCGCCTGGATCGCCCAACCCGAGATCCGACAGTGCGCGCCAGACGTCATAGACGCTGTCCTCGCGCACCCACCGCAGAACCAGGTTCTGCTGGACGGTGGTGCGTGCGTAGTTGCCCGTGTACTTGCGCATGATCTCGGCCAGCCCGCGCAGCTGCTCGGGCGTGAGGTCGCCACGGCGGATCTTGACCTCGACGGTCACAAAGCCGTCCTGTTTCTGGTCGGCCACGTTGGCGTGGCGGAAGCGCTCAAGCTCGGAGGTGTCGCCATTGGGGGTGCCGTATGAGACCGGCTCGGCTGGGGGCTGTTCGTCGTAGATGCCGAGTCTGTGCTCCACAGCGAAGTCGCGTTCGGAGACCCAGTCGCCTTCGAGCTCCTCCTCGACCTGCCGGCGCAGCTCGTCGATGCCGAACTTGTCCACAAAAACCTTGATCCGAGCCCGCGCGCGGTTGACACGCAGCCACTCCTGGCGGTCAAAGATGCGCATCACGGCCTCTGTGATCTTCAAATACTCGCCGTCGTCGAGGCCCACAAACTCGTATAGAACGGGCGCAAGCCGAGGCATGATCGAGGTGCCACCGCCCACGCGCATCTGTGCGCCGCGGACCTCGCCGGGGTTGTCGGGGTCGTCGCTTTGACGCACGCGTGCTTCGAAGGCGATGTCGTGGATCTCCGAGATCGCCCGGCCTGCGGCGGAGCCGTCGAACGCAGTCTTGACCTTGCGTGGCATCGCCTGCGTGGTCGGGTGGCGCACGAAGTAACGCACGTACGCGGCGGCATAAGGGGTCATGTCAAAGAGCTCGTCTGGTGCCACGCCGGCCCAGGGATCTCCGGTCACGTTGCGCATCGTGTTGCCGCAGCCCTCGCGGCTGGAAAGGCCCACCTCGCCGAGCTCGCGGATGGCGCGCTCGACGTCCATCAGCGGCATGTGGTGCACCTGAATGTTCTGGCGCGTGGTGACATGGCCCTTGCGTAGGGGCGCGTACTTCTCGATCACGTCGGCGAAGGCGTCGAGCTGGTCGGCGGTGACGCCGCCGAATGGGAGCTTCACGCGGATCATCTGGACGTCGCTCTGGCGCTGCCCGTATACGCCCTGTTTGAGGCGGAACTTGATGAAGTCCGTCTCTGGAATGTCGCCGTCCAAAAACTGCTGCGCCTCGCTCTTGAAGTCGTCGAACTCCCGCAGCAGGATTGGGATCACGTGGCCGGGGACATGCTGGAGCACCTCCGGGTCCGACAGCGTTCCCCGCTGCGTCAGCGGCCGCGCGGGAGCCTCACTGGAGATCTCCGCGGAAGGCTGGGTAGCTGTTGAACTGGTGGATGTGAGTGGCTCCATGCGCAAAGACCTCCTGTCTTGGGGGTAGGGCCGATTCCAAGCCTGCTGCTCGGCGGCGCGCTTACACGTTTCCTCGGCCTGCAGAGGTATTGGTCTGAAATGCTAGCGGCTTTTAGCTATTTATCTAGCCTGGGCTTGGCCGGGCTCGCAGTGGCCCTAGTTCATCCACGCCGACGGCGCCTCGGGCGTGCTCATGCGCCGGATGCCCTCAAGCAGCGCCATGCGCTGCCACGGGTCAGGTGCCACGTCGTCTGCGGCATGACCGGAGGCGGTGTCGGCGGCGAAGCGCTCCAGCGCCGCCACGATCGCGGCCGCCTCCTCGCCGCTGGCCGCGGGCGCTATCGCTGCGATCTGAGCGGGCGTATGGGGCTCGGCGTTGGCCATGGATCCTGGGGGCGCAGCAATCGCACGGGCCCCGCCTAAAGCGGGATGTTGCCGTGCTTGCGTGCTGGGCCCGCTTCGCGCTTTGTCTGCAGCGTGTGCAGCGCGGTGATCAGCTTGGGGCGTGTTTCGTGGGGCACGATCACGTCGTCGAGGTACCCGCGCTCGGCGGCGGAGTAGGGGTTGGCGAAGTGGGCCTTGTAGTCGGCGATGAGCGTGCTGCGCCGCTCATCGGGGGTCGGGCTTGCAGCGATGTCGCGGCGGTAGATGATGTTCACGGCTCCCTCTGGCCCCATCACTGCCACCTCGGCACTGGGCCACGCGAAGTTGAAATCGGCGAGCAGGTGCTTTGAGGCCATGACGTCGTAGGCGCCGCCGTACGCCTTGCGCGTGATCACGGTGAGCTTGGGCACCGTGGCCTCGGTAAACGCGTACAACAGCTTTGCGCCGTGGCGGATGATCCCGCCCCACTCCTGCGCTGTGCCGGGGAGAAAGCCGGGGACGTCGCAGAGGGTGATCAGTGGCAGGTTGAACGCGTCGCAGGTACGCACGAAGCGCGCGGCCTTTGCTGATGCGTCGATGTCCAGCACGCCTGCGAGCTGGTTGGGCTGGTTGCCGACGATGCCAACAGCGAAGCCGTCCAGACGGGCAAACCCGCAGATGATGTTGCGCGCATAGTGCTCGTGGACCTCAAGAAACTCGCCGTCGTCGACGATCCGGCGGACAACGTCGCGCATGTCGTACGGCTTGTTGGGAGAGTCCGGGACGATGTGGTCGAGCTCTGGGTCCATCCGATCGGGGCTGTCGGCGGTGGCCACGCGAGGGGCCGTGGAGAGGTTGTTGGAGGGCAGGAAGCTCAACAGGTACCGGCAGTCCTCCAGGCATGCCTCCTCGTCCTCGGCGGCGAAATGCGCCACGCCGGACTTGGTGTTGTGCGACATGGCGCCGCCCAGCTCCTCGAATCCCACTTCCTCGCCCGTGACGGTCTTGATCACGTCGGGCCCGGTGATGAACATGTGCGAGGTCTCCTTGACCATGAGGATGAAGTCCGTGATCGCGGGCGAGTACACGGCGCCGCCTGCACATGGACCCATGATCAGACTGATCTGGGGAATCACGCCTGAGCAGCGCACGTTGCGGACGAACACGTCGCCGTATGCACCGAGCGACACCACGCCCTCCTGGATGCGGGCGCCGCCGGAATCGTTGATGCCGACGACGGGGCAGCCGATCTTGGCCGCGAGGTCCATGATCTTGCACATCTTTTCGCCCATCACCTCGCCCAGCGAACCGCCGAAGACGGTGAAGTCCTGGCTGAACACACACACACGCCGGCCTTCGATCGTGCCGTGCCCTGTGATCACGGCGTCAGCGAGTGGGCGGTTCTTGTCCATGCCAAATGCGGTGGTGCGGTGGCGCACGAAGGAGTCGAGCTCCTGGAAGGAGCCGGGGTCAAGCAGCCGCTCCACGCGCTCACGGGCGGTCAGCTTGCCCCGCTCGTGCTGCTTCTCCACCGCTGGGCCCTCGGCGTGCGCGGCCTCGGCGCGCAGCGCCGTGAGCTGCGCCAGACGTTCCTCATAGGTTTCGGGCGCTTTCTCTCGCATCGGGGGCGGATCTTATCCGCGCTCGATCCACGGCTGGGTGGAGGCTATGAGCGCGAGAACGGCCGGTGGTGTGCTTCACCGAGTTTGTCCAGGAGCGCCGTCAGCAGCGCAGTGGCGTGATCGGCGTATGCGGGATTGGCCGCCTGGGCCTTCGGCTCCGCCCCTTGCTCGCCCTCGAGGGCGAGCTGAGCAATGCCGGTGACAGTCGCAGGTTCAGCGGTGGTGGCCACCGTGGGCGGGGGTGTTGTGGTGGTCGGCATTTCGCGTGGCACGCGCGCGCGCGCGGCCATCGCATTTGCGGGCTGCCCCGACTCCTGCTCGGAGGGCTCTGCCGGATCGGGTTCTGCTGCCCGTCCTCGAGCCCACCGCTGTCGCAAGCGGGCGATGAACCCACTGCGGACGTCGTCGAGCGCGGGCGCATGAAGTGGCGCCGGTTCGTCCGTGGCCTTGATCGCGAGTTCTGGCTGCGCCTCCGCCTCCGGCTCCAACCCCGCGTCAGGCTCGGGCTCTGGCTTTGGCCCCAGCACCGGCTCGAACTCCGGCCGCGCGGGCACGTTCGCGGACCGATCGAGGGTCATCGAGAGCGTGACGGTGGTACCCCATCCGGACGGCTTGAGCTCCACCCGACCGTGGGCGTCGGGGGCCTCCCACTCGACGACCTCCTCAGGGTCGGCGCGCACGATGCGGATCTCGCCGAGCTCACCAAGGTGATCGGCGAGGGCGCCGGGATCGCTCAGCTGACTCCACAGCTCCGGCGGTGATTTGACCAGCGTGCGCTGAGCCTCAGCGGTGACCATCGTTGGAGAGTTCGCCTGGAGCGGGTCGACTCCTTCCCCCGACTGGCCCCGTGCAGGCGCCCTGTACGCCTAAACGGCGACGCCTGGGGCAGGCACGCCGAGCATGCCGCGCTCGTGTAGCAGCTCGGCAATCTGGACGGCGTTGGTGGCTGCGCCTTTGCGCAAGTTGTCGGCCACGATCCACATGTCCAGCGAGCGATCGTGCCCGGGATCGCGGCGGATGCGCCCCACGAGCACGTCGTCCTGGCCCTCGGCGAGCGTGGCCAGTGGATACTCGGCTGCAGCAGGGTCGTCCATCACGTTGACGCCGGGCGCCGCCTCCAGCAGCGCGCGCGCCTGTTCGACGGAAAGCGGCTCACGCGTCTGCACGTTCACGGCCTCGGAGTGCCCGATAAAGACGGGCACGCGCACGCACGTGGCCGATATCCCGATCGACTGGTCGCCGAGGATCTTGCGCGTCTCATTCATCAGCTTGCGCTCCTCGTCGGTGTGGTCGTCGCCGGCCGCAAAGCTGCCGGCCTCGGGCAGCGCGTTGAAGGCAATCTGGTGGCGGTAGACCGCTGGCTCGATGGGGGCGTCGCGGGCGTCGCCGCTTTGTCGCTGAGCAAGCACGGCGTGGGTCTGCCGGCCGAGCTCCTCGACGGCCTGCTTGCCGGTACCGGAGACGGCTTGGTAGGTGGAGATGACCAGGCGCTCGATACCGGCGGCATCAAAGATGGGCTTCAGCGCCACGACCATCTGCATCGTCGAGCAGTTCGGGTTGGCGACGATGCCGTGGTGACCGCTGAGGGCATCGGGGTTGACCTCGCTGACTACCAGTGGCACGTCGTCGTTCATGCGCCAGCAGGAGGAGTTGTCGACGACCACGGCTCCGGCAACCGCGAACCGTGGCGCCCACTCGCGCGAGACGCTTGCGCCGGCGGAGAAGATCGCCAGATCGAACCCCGCGATCGTTTCGTCGCTCAGCGCGCGTACGACGCCGACCCCGTCGATCATGGTCCCCGCTGAGCGCTCGGAGGCGAAAGGCACGATCTCGCTCGCAGGAAACTGGCGCTGTGCGAGCAGCTCGAGCATCAGGCGCCCGACCTGGCCGGTGGCACCGACTACGGCGACGCGGTAGCTCTCTGGCATGCCGGAACAGGGTACCGCGCGGTCGGTTTCAGAAGGCGGGGGTGTAGCGGTCGAACACGTTGGCAAGTGCCTCGCAGACCTCGCCCAGAGAGCAGTGGTCCTTGAGCGCCTGGCGCATGGCGGGAAGTAGGTTGTCCTCGCTACGGGCCACCGCGCGCAGCTCGGTCAGACGCTGGTCGACCAGGGCGTGGTCGCGGTCGCGTTTGAAGGCTTGCAGGCGCTGGACCTGTTCGCGTTCTGACTCGGGGTCCACTCGCAGCAGGTCCTGCATTGCGGTCTCGTCTTCCTCGAATGCGTTGACGCCAACCACCAGGTCCTGTCGGAGGCGGTATCGCTCCTCGTAACCCCATGCCGATTGGTCGATCTCGCCGGTTATGAACTCCAGCGCGTTGACGGATCCGCCCATGGCGTCGACCTTGGTGATCAGCTCCTGGGCACGGCGTTCAATCTCGTCGGTAAGTGCCTCCACGAAGTACGAGCCGGCGAAGGGGTCCACGGTGTCGGCTGCGCCGGCCTCGCTGCCGATGATCTGCTGCGTGCGCAGCGCGATCTTGGCGGCGCGCTCGGTGGGAAGCGCGAGCGCCTCGTCGAAGCCGTTGGTGTGCAACGACTGGGTGCCCCCGCAGACGGCGGCGAAGCCCTGCAGGGCAACGCGCACGATGTTGTTCTCGGGCTGCTGCGCTGTGAGCGTGACGCCGCCGGTCTGGGTGTGAAAGCGGAGCATCATTGCGCGAGGGTTCGTTGCGCCGAAGCGATCGCGCATGAGCATCGCCCACATCCTGCGTGCGGCTCGGAACTTGGCGACCTCCTGAAAGACGTTGTTGTGGCAGTTGAAGAAGAAGGCCACACGCGGCGCGAATTCATCGACTGCCAGTCCCTTGTCCACGGCTGCCTGCACGTACGCGATCCCGGAGCAGAGCGTGAACGCGACCTCCTGTACGGCCGAGCAGCCCTTCTCGCGGAAGTGGTAGCCGGACACCGAGATCGTGTTCCAGAGGGGCACGTGCTTGTGGCAGTACTCGAAGATGTCGGTTGTCAGGCGCATCGTGGGGCCGGGTGGGTAGATGTAGTTGCCGCGGGCGATGTACTCCTTCAGGACGTCGTTCTGCGTGGTGCCTCGCAGCTTCTCGGCTGGTACCCCCTGCTCCTCGCCGACGAGCTCGTAGAGCAGGAGCAGGCACGCTGCGGGCGCATTGATGGTCATCGAGGTGGACACCTGGTCCAAGGGGATGCCGTTGAAGGCTGTGCGCATGTCATCGAGGGTGTCAATGGCGACGCCGGTGCGGCCGACCTCGCCCAGCGAGCGGGGATGGTCGGAGTCCAGCCCGAGCTGGGTCGGCAAATCGAAAGCCATCGAAAGTCCTGTGGACCCCTTCGAAAGCAGGTAGCGGTAGCGCTCGTTTGACTCCTTCGCAGAGGCGTACCCGGCGTACTGGCGCATCGTCCACAGTTGTCCGCGGTACATCTCGCGATGAATGCCGCGCGCGAATGGGAACTCGCCGGGTTCACCCAGCTGTAGTTCGGCAGGGACGTCCTGGTCGGTATAGAGCGACTTGATCTCGATACCAGAGTCGGTAAAGCGTCGCGGGTCGTCGGGTCCCACGATCGGAGCGATCGTGAGGTTTTCGGTTTGCTCCTGTGTGTTCATATCCGTTGCGCTGCGGCCGGCTGACGCCCCGTGGCCGGATCAAGCGGCTAACCGTCAATGACCGTAGGGGCGCACTTGGGCGCTGCGCGATCAATGATATGCGGCTGGTGCACCGGGCTGGCGTTCGTGGGACCAGTCCCGGTATCCTCATGGTGGTGTCCACCTGCCTGGTGACCGGCGGTGCAGGCTTTCTCGGCTCACACCTATGCGATGCCCTCGTTGCTCGGGGACACCGCGTGCTGTGCGTGGACAACCTTGACACGGGCTCGTTGGTGAACATAGAGCACATCAGGGTGCCCGAGTTCTCCCACATCAACTGCGATATCACGGAGCCGTGCTTCATCGACGAGCCGGTCGATTTCGTATACCACCTGGCCTCACCGGCGTCGCCCATCGACTACTTGCGACTGCCGTTGCACACGCTGAAGGTGGGCTCTTATGGCACCCACCACGCACTCGGTCTCGCCAAGTTCAAGCGCGCTCGTTTTTTGTTGGCGTCAACGAGCGAGGTTTACGGTGATCCCCAGGTGCACCCCCAGAAGGAGTCCTACTGGGGGCACGTCAATCCGATTGGCCCGCGCGGTGTCTACGACGAGGCCAAGCGCTACGGCGAGGCGATGACGATGGCCTACCACAGCCAGCAGGGAGTGGACACGGCGATCGCGCGGATATTCAACACGTACGGACCCAGGATGCGCCCGCACGATGGGCGCGCGATCCCGACGTTTCTGCGCCAGGCGCTGGCGAGCCGCCCGATCACGGTCTACGGCGATGGCTCGCAGACGCGATCGTTCTGTTACGTGGCGGATCTGATCCGTGGGCTGATTGGGCTGGCGGAGTCCGGTTACCATGAGCCGGTCAACATTGGCAATCCCGACGAGTTCACGCTGCTGGAACTGGCGGAGGCGGTCAAGGAGGCCACGGGCTCGGACTCCGAAATCATCTTTGAGGCGCTGCCGGTGGATGACCCAAAGCAGCGCCAGCCGGACATTGGGCTGGCACGTGAAGTCCTGGACTGGTCGCCGGAGGTGTCCCTGCGCGAGGGTTTGCACCGCACGATCGAGGAGGCAGGGGTCGAGGCTTTGGTTGGGTGAGTCCTAACGGTCTCCTACATGCGTCCGCGGTGTCTTGTGCATAAGTCCAGCGGCCGCTACATTTCCCGTTTTGGCGCGTTATGACGGACGATATGGCACGTCCTGAGCAGGCAGTGGACGTCGCGCGGGCGCCCCTCGCAAAGGCGCAAGCAGTGGAGCGCGACGATCTCGCCGACACGCCGCCGCCGCTGCGTGGGCGCGAGCGGGAGGCCGGCACGGTCGACTGGCCGGCGCTTGAGCGCAGGCCGCAGCGCACAGCTCATGACGTTCGCCGCAAGCGGCCACCGCTTCTGTCGTTCCTTTTGCGAATGGTCACGGTGCGGCGCTTGGCGGCCGTGGTGTGCCTGTTGGGGATCGACTTTCTCGGGGTATCGGCGGCGATCTTCACAGCGCTGCTGATCAAGGCCACGGGGATGCTCGTGGCGGGCAATGTGGCGAATGTGAGCCTCGCTGCGGAAGTGCATGAGACGGGGCGCTACATCGCGTTTACGTACCTGCTCACGGTCTTGTTGTTCTGGCGCTCGGGGCTCTACGCATCGCGCGCGCAGCGGCCTGGCCTGACGCGAATCGTCGCTTCGCTGTTTCAGGTCGCGTTTGTGGCGCTGATCTTCGCGGAGGTCAGCGGCCAGCACTTCTCAAGCTTCTATGTCTTCTGGGGTTCGCTGTCGTTCGGGTTGGTGTACGTGCCAACGCTGCGGCACATCTATGAGCGCGTGTCCGGGCGGATGCTGCGTGCCGCGGGGTATCGCAGGCGCGCGGTGCTCGTGGGCACCAACAAGCAGGTCGCAGACGTGGCTCGTGCCCTGCGCGCGACGGCCCTTGCGGGCTCGGCGCGCACGCCGGTGGAGGTCATCGGCTACCTATCTCCCGAACTGACGCCAATCTCAAACGGCGTAAACGCGCTCGGTGGGCTTGGGGATCTGCACGAGATCCTGGATGCCACGAAGGTCGACGAGGTCATCATTGCGGACCCCGAGTTCCCGCAGGCTGACGCGGTGGAGCTGGTTGGTTGCTGCCACGAGCGCGGTGTGCGCGTGTGCATTGCGCCGTCGACGATGGAGATTCTCATCAGCCGCGCGGAGTTCGTCCCAGGCGAGTCGGTGCCGTTGTTTGAGCTCGGACCACCGGTGTTCGAGGGCATCGACTTTGCGCTGAAGCGTGCCTTTGACGTGGTCGTTGCGACGGTGCTGGCGGTTTTGCTCAGTCCTCTGCTGGCGCTGATGGCGCTTGCAATCCGGGTCACGTCACGTGGGCCGATTCTCTTTCGGTCGATCCGCCCCGGGATTGGGCAGCAGCCGTTTGCGTGCCTGAAGTTCCGCACGATGTATGCCGACGCGGAGGAGCGCCAGGGCGAGCTCGATGGGCTCAACGAGGCCTCGGGAGCGCTCTTCAAGATTCGCGACGACCCGCGCTTGACGCCGGTGGGCCGCTTCCTGCGCCGTTTCTCGTTGGACGAGCTGCCGCAGCTTGTCAACGTCCTGCGGGGCGAGATGTCGTTGGTGGGCCCCCGACCGCTGCCGGAGCGCGACTTCAAGCTACTCGCCGATTGGCATCGCAAGCGCTATCTGGTGCTCCCGGGCATGACGGGACTTTGGCAGGTCTCGGGACGCTCGGAACTTGGCTTTGACGATCTGGTGCGGCTTGACTTCATCTACCTCGAGCGCTGGTCGCTGGCGCTCGATCTGGCCATCCTGGTCAAGACCATTCCTGCGGTGATCGCCCGCCGCGGCGCCTATTAGAACCCAGGTCCGGCGCCGACGGGCGAGCGGCACAGGCCAACGGCGGGAGTGCGGCCGGCTCGGACCTCACGGATGGCTGTCTCGTAGGTACTCCACGTGGCACGTGCGGCATCCGCCCAGGTCCACGATGGTGGTTCGGGTGCAGGCCGCTGGGCCTCTACAGCGGCTGCGAGCAGGGCCTCGATGTCCCCGGGCTCGACGAATGTAGCCCGCTCCCCGAGCACCTCGCGCAGCGCGGGCACGTCGAAGCTGACGACGGGGGTGCGACAGGCAAGCGCCTCCACGGTTGGCAGCCCAAATCCCTCGTCGCTGCTGGGAACCACGAGCGCGTGAGCCCCGGTGTAGATGGCGGCCAGGTGGTCGTCGGAGACGGCTCCGGTGAGGACGACGTCCTTGAGTCGGTTAGCCCAGGGGCCGGTGGGGCCCACGAGTACGAGCGGCAGATCCCGTGGCGTGGCAGCCAGCTTGGCAACCTGGCGACGAGGGTCGGGGTGGCGCATGTTGCCGACCCACAGCAGGTAGCGCTCGGGCAGTCCCAACTGCTCGCGCACGGTGGCCACCTCGCTGGCGCTGCGGGCGTACATCGCGGGTGCGGGAGCCTCCGCGATGACGACGAGTCGCTCGCGGTCCAGGCCGAGTCGATCCATGGCATCGCGGGCCACCGCCTCCGTGGGCACGATCACGCGTACGGCGCGTTGCACGGCCAGGTAGCGCAGGTGCTGGCGCATGCCGGTGCGCAGGTACTCGGCGCGATGCTTGAGTGCTACCAGGTCGTGCAGTGTCACGACCATGGGACAGGGACTGCGAAGCACGGCCCCCTGGATCCACGGCGAGTGGTAGACATCGGCACGCCGCGGGTGGTGCGTCTCGACGATCTCGGTATCGAACTCGGCGGTTGCGCGTAGGCTTGCAAGCAGGCAATGCGCGTAGCGACCGACCCCGTGCTGGGAGCCGGCGGGCCGACTGTCGAAGGCCACCCTCACGCGGTCTGTCGCAATCCCCGGTGTTTGTCAGGATCAGTGGTCATGTAAAGCCCCTGCTGGTGCCGTGTGCCCGACATGGTCTCGCATGTGTGCCCGCGTGTCATCTTTTGCACTGTCGCGTGCACGTCTGACACTGGGCTGACACCGCGCCGGACACCCCGTAGCGAGCGATCACGGGACGATAAAGGTTTGGGATCCAAACCGCAACGATAGGGCATCGCCGCTCACGCGCGGCGCGGGCCTATGCTTGCGCGCGATGGCGCCGCGCGAGTACCACGAACGTCTTTGGGAGGGCATCCCGCAGGGCCTCGTGCCGGAGTCGCTCGCCGAGCGGCTGGAGTTCGTGCTTGCGCACGTGGCGCCGGGCGAGCGCCTGCTCGACGTTGGCTGCGCGGAGGGGGTTTTTGCCGCTGCGCTTGTTGATCGGGGGCTGTCGGTGGTGGGCATAGATGTGGCTTGCGAGCCACTGCGGCGCGCGCGCGCGGCAGTGGAGGATCTGGAGCTGCACGTAGTTGACGACCGGTCGCCTTGGCCGCTGCAGGACGCGAGCTTCGACGTGGCGTGGGCAGGGGAGGTGATCGAGCACGTGGCCGACACCGCTGGATGGCTGTCGGAAATCCGGCGCGTGTTGCGCCCTGGGGGACTGTTGCTCTTGAGCACCCCCAACCACGGTCGCCTTGGGGTCCTTGGCCTGGCGCTCCGGCGAGGCGGGTTTGAGGCGCACTTCGATCCACGTGCCGATCACTTGCGCTTTTACACGCGTAACACGCTCAGGAGGCTGCTCGTCGACTTTGGGTTCGAACAGCTCCTGGTGTCGGGCGCGGGCGGGTTCCCGGGAGCACGCCCGATTCTGCTTGCAAGCGCGCGGCGCAAGCGTTGGTGAGAGCAAGTTCTTGCTGGGAAGGCGCGAGGGGCGCTGGTGCGCTAGCGACGCCCTTGACGCCTTTGGCGCCGCATTTGGCGCCAGCGCCGCCACAGCTTCAGCCAATCCCGCACGCGACAAGCGTAGCCGACTGGCCGGGTTGCGGGCGGGCCTGCACTGGGCCGAGGGCGGTGGTCGTGCTCAGGCGCCGGACGCGCGCAACGCCTCCAGGTAATCATTGCGCACCGAGAGCAGTTCAGGGCTGTAGATGATCGTGGGTTCCGGCGCGACGATCTCTGGGTTCAGGTACACGGCGGCGCGCAGCTCGTTCACGGCGGCTGCGTAATCGCCGAGCGCGAGGTCGTGTTCGCCAAGTGCGGTCCATGTCTGGGGGTTGGATGGCTGCATCCCAACCGCCCGTTGCAGCGTGGCCTCTGCTGCGGGCGCTTCTCCGTCGTGCTGCTCTACGGCGGCGAGTGCGCCCAGGGCTTGCGTCGAAATAGGATCCTCGGAGATCGCCGCTTGCGCATCGGCGCGCGCGGCATGTGGATCGCTGCTGAGCACAGTCAGTGCGCGTTCAGAGGCTTGCGCTGAGCGCTCGGGCTGCCACTGGGTCCACGCGGCGAGCAGGGCGAGAGCTATGACTGCTGCGGCGGCACCCAGCCGTCGCGTCCCCAGGGCGCCGAGGTCCGGGGCGCGTGATTGCACTCCGGGGCTGTCGGCAGGCGCGGGTGGTTGCAGCGGCCCGCGGCCGGCCAGCCAGCCGGCGCACAGCAGCGCCACGCACGCATCGCCGGGGACGTACCAGGTCCAGTCAATGAGCGAGTGCGCGCCGAAGACGACCACGATCGCCAGGGCGCTCAACAAGCCGATGCGCTCGGGCGTGTAGGGGACGCGGTGGCGCCGCCACCGCCATCGTTGCCAACGCCGATCCCACGGGTGGGTCGCGCGCCCGGCGGCCACGAGCCACGCGACGAACAGCGCGAGCGTGACGGCGAGTCCAACCAGGCCGAGCTCGGCGAGCGTCTGGACCACGTACCCGTGGGCCTGGCGCACGTTCAGCGGCTCGGTTCGGTAGCGCAGCCGCGCTGTGGCATATCCGCCCGCGCCGGCCCCCAGCACAGGGTTGGCGGAGAAGATTTCCAGCGCCTCCTTCCAGTATCGCGCCCGTACGCTGGCAATCGCCGTGAGTCGGTCGGGCGTGTTTTCGGGAGTCTTGGCGTTCGGGTTCGTAAGTGCGTTGAAGTCGTGCGAGATCGTGCCGGTCAGACCACGCTGGCTCAGTGCAAGGGCGCCTGCCACAGCGAGCACTGCGGCCGCAAGCGCGCCCAGCAGTGCGGCTCCGGCGAGCCGGCGAGCCTGAGGCTTGGGTGCTTGGCGGGCGGTGAAGAAACCGATCGCCACCCCCGCGAGGGCCAGTGCCAGGAGCATGGCCACGACCAGCACCCCGAGCTGATGACCGGCGCTGGCACGGCTCGCAAGCGCCACACCTTCGCTCGTGAGCGCGTGCTGAGAGAAGTCAAAGGCCACAGGGACTGCTGCTCCGGCGGCGCCGGCCAGCAAGACGGTGGCACCACGCAGACGCAGGGGCACGGCGGAGAACCAGAAGATCAAGCCGATCGCAAGCGCCGCGAGCGGGCCGCGGGAGTAGGTGAGCATGAGCGTGGTCAGCTGCAGTCCCATCGCGGGATATGCGAGAGCGCGCAGCGCGCCGTGTCCGTCTCTGCGTGCGCCTAGCCAGAGGCATCCGATCGCACCCATGGCAGCTGTCAGCCCCGTGGCGATCCAGTACCCGTAGGGCTGCTGTAGGCGCGCGTAGGTTTCGTTGGGGTCCAGCTGCCCGGGGAGGATCTTGGCGAGCAAAGCGTAGGCGCTGACGGCCACGGCGGCCAGGGTGACGCCGCCGAGGATTGCGCTCCAGCGCTGCGGTGCGATGCGCGCGAGCGCGACGGCGGCAGCGAACACGCCACCGTATGCGAGCAGGCGCCCGGCGTCCTCCCAGCTGGCATTGGGTTCCACGGACCACACGATTGACACGGCGCTCAGCGCTGCAAAGACGAGCAGCAGCGCAGCGGTCCACGCCCCGTATATGGGCCTGCCGGCGGCGGAGGGTGCACTGCGGGGCGTCGTCGGCGGCTCGCGCGGCCGAGCAGCGGCGACGACCACGCCGGCGACGACCAGGCCGGACCCGAGCGTGAGCGCAATCTCGACAACTGTCATCGAACCCAGGTACAGCCCACCGCCGGCCCCGAAAGCGACTGCACACAGGATCCCGGCGCAGAGAACCGTCGCGGCGGCGGCGTTGTTCAGTGGTCGCAACGTCGAGACGGGCGGTCCCGTGGTCGCGCTGGGCGCGGTGCCGCGAGCTGGCGGAGCGCTCACTTCCCCCGCCTACTGCGTAGCCGCTCAACGAGCCCGTGCGGCAGGGAGCCGACGCCGGTCGTGACGCCGGCTGCGAGCAGCAAAATGATCAACGCGATCAGCGGCGCTGGCAGCGAGTTGAACGCAGCGGCGATGTCCACGTGCACCACGCCGGGCAGCGCGGTCTGGCTTCCGAGCTTGACCGGAGTGGGCGCCTTGTGTGCTGTCGTGGTCAGGATCTGCTGTTCGGCTGGGGTCGGCGGTGCAATCGACGCGGCGGCTGTGATGGCGGCGGCTTGTCCTCCACTGGCCGCTTTGAGCTCGGCGTTGTGGATGAGTTCTTCACATTCGGAGTACTCGCGCACCTCCGTTGGCAGCTGTTGCAGCGCTGCGGCGTATTGGCTGGGAGTGAAGCCGACGAACGATTCGTGATGCGTGCACCGGTAGATGATCGTCGAGGCGGTGTTGGCCAAGGCCTGTCCCGCAAATCCGCTCAACAGCAGGGCCAGCGCGAGCGTGGCGCCTGCGGCAAAGCGATGGAGCCTGGCATTGGTCGTGCGGGCGCGGGACATGGCGCGATCAGGCAAAGTCAGCGAAAGCTACCAACGTCGGCGGAGCTGTCAGCCGCTTCGGGCGGTGCGGCGAGGCCTCCAGTTGAGGTGGGCCGGCGCGAGAGACCAACGCTGGCGAGGGCTCCTGAGAAGCCCTCCGCCCAGGCTGCGTGGGTATAGCCGCGCACGGTCTCGGCGCCGGCGCTGCCCATGCGCGCTCGCAGGTGCCGATCCGCCGCAAGCGTGCCAATCGCGCTTGCCAGCGCGTCGGCGTCGGCGGCGGGTACGACAAGGCCGTTGATGCCGGGACGCACGAGGCCGCCGGCCGCCGCGCCGACGGCGTCGGTGACCAAGGCTGGCAGGCGTTGGTTGAAGGCCTCGTTGATCACCAGTCCCCACGGCTCCCGAAACGTAGGTGTTGCGATCGAGGGCACCACGACAACGTCCGAGGCTGCGTAGAAGTTGCGCAGTTGCGCCGGTTCGAGGTGGCCTACGAAGACGACACCGCGAGCGTTTTGGCCAAATCCGCCGTCCGCCCGGCCGCTTTGCTGCGTCCCCACAATCACAAGCGAAGCGTCAAGCGGATCCAATGCGACCCGCTGCCAGGCGTCAAGCAGCACGTGCAGGCCCTTCTCTCTGGCGGGCCGACCGACGAACAGAAAGCGCACCTTGGACTCGGCTGGCCAGGCAGGATCTTCGGGCGGGCCGGTTGCGGGTGCGCTCCAGAAGGCGTTGTCGACGGCCTGGGGAGCGATGTGCACGTTGCGCGCACCGCGCAAACGCGCGTACTCGCTGACGTGGGGGCCGTAGGTGACGACGGCGTCGGCTGATCGGTACAGCCGTGCGAGCGCGAGGAAGCTGAGCATGTGCAAAGGGGTGCGCGGGTGCGACCACAGCGCGCTCCACAGGATCAGTGGCACGCGTGCCCTGCGCGCGCCTGCCCACGCCGCAGGTAGCGCGAGTCGTCCTGAAGTCGAGCAGATCACGGCGCGGTAATCACCGGATGCGCACATGCCGTAGAGCTCGCGTTGACGGACACGCACAGCTGCGAACGGCAGCGGCTCGCTCGCTGGCGGCGCGGCGTGGCGCGCGCGCCCGCCAAACAGAGCGAACTGCACATGCTCAAGCTCGCACAGTGCCGCGAAGCCTCCTACGCGGTCGGCGGGCGCATGGTTGGTGACGAACAGGACGGGCTTCACGCAAGCACCTGTTCATAGGCTTCGTAGGTGCGCTCGCCGCACCGCTGCCAGGTGAAGTTGTCACGCACGGTCAGGCGCGCCTGCTCGCCCAGCTCGTGCAGCCGCCGCGGGTCGGTGAGCAGGCCGTCGATGCAGTCGGCGAGCGCCTCGACATCGCGCGCGTTGACAAGTTCGATGCCGCCACCGGCGGTGGCGATCTCCTCGGGCCCGGGCTCACCACGAGTACCGATTGCTGCTACCCCGGCGGACATGGCCTCGACATATGCCACGCCGAACGCCTCCTGCTCGGAGGGCATCACAAACAGGGTGCACTGCTGCGCTTGAGCTGCCGCTTGCGCTGGATCAAGCTGCCCGCGCATCTCCACGCGGTCCGCCACACCGAGCGCGAGCGCCAGCTGCCGTAGGGGCTCGCGCTCGGGGCCGTCGCCGATGATCAAATACTGCAGCTGGGGATGGCGCTCGCGCAGGAGCGCAAGCGCGTGCAGGACATCGGCGTGTCGCTTGCGGGCGACGAGGTGACCGACGGTCACCAGGCGATCGACGGCTGCTGTGCTCGGGTCGTTGGCGGGCTTAGGCGCGACAGCGCGGAGTTGGGGCGTTTGCGGCCGGTCCGGCGGCACATCGGCGCCGAGGTGCACGACGCGCACATCGGTGGCGCCGTAGCGAGACGCCAACGCAGCGGTCCCGAGGCTGTTTGCAAGCACCAGCTGCGCGCCACCGAGGGCTCTGCTGACGGCGCGCGTGCCGGCGAGGCTGCTGGGCGCTGTGTAGAGCACGTCGCCCCCGTGCACGGAGACCACGAGGGGCATTGCGGCGTGCACGCGGCGCACGGCGTCGCCGGCGGGCACGGCGTTGTGCGCGTGCACGAGGTCAAAGCCAAACGAGCCGCGCAGGCGCCGCATCGCCAACAGGAGTGGCAGGGCTGCCCAGGCACCCCAGTAGGGGTAGAACTCGTTGCGGGGGGGCGAGATGAACGGGACGTATGTCACGGGCAGGCCGTCGCGAACTTCGTGCGTCGGTTGACGCAGTTGGGTGGCCAGCGACTGCGCGGCGGCACCCGGCCCGGCCCGCAGCGCGCTCGCAGGGGGGACCACACGGTGCAGGACGACCACGTGTACGTCGGCCCCGGCTTTCGCTACGGCGAGCGCTTGGCGGTGAGCCCACACGCCGAGCACGGGGTCGGCACGGCGCGGGTAGAACTCGGATACGACGAGGACCCTCACGGGTGGCGGTGCCTCACCACCGCCGGTGCGTGACGAGAGTCCGCTGCAGCTCACTCGCGGGTAGGTAGGGACGATCGGCCAAGAACGCTCGCCCCTCGTCAACCGCTGCACCGCGGGAATAGGTTTGGGCGACGGGACTGTGGTCGTGGCGCACGCACACGCCGTCGATCACGCCACAGCGCCAGTGATGCTCGCGGGCGACGGCGGCCCAATGGGCATCCAGCCCCCAGCCCATGCGCAGGGGCGGAAAGGGCAGCAGCACGGGCAGCGTGGACCGAGAAAACGCGGTGATCGGCCCGATCTCCACCAGCCGGGTCTCGCGCACGACGCTGCGAGGACGGCGACGCGTCACAGACCAGGCGGCGTTTGACGCGAGCCTTTGCGCGGGTTGTGCGAGATCGAGCGCGAAGGTCTCGGCCAAGAACAGGAAGCTGTCCAGAAAGCCGTGCGGCAACACGACATCGTCATCGATCGCAATCAGCCAGTCGGGCTGCTCGCGGGCGTATTCGGCGAACAGCAGGTTGAGCACATCAAATTTTCCCCGACCAGCGGGATCGAGGTGCCGCACCTCCACGTCATGGCGTGAGCGGTAAAGCTCACGGTCGGCCGCCGCAGCCATGTGCTGCCGCTTGGGCAGCACGGGCCCCAGCACGAGCACGCTGCGTCGAGGGGGGAAGCTGCGGGCTGCTCGGCGCAGCCGTCGGTTGCGTCCGCTCAGCATCACGGAGGCGTCCTGGAGCTCGTCCAGCAGGCGCCGGCGCACACCGTCGATGCCGCCGACGGTGCCGCTTTCGCCGGAGAGGAAGTCCTCCTGCGGACTCCGCAGGGCAAGTCTTGAGCTGTCAGCTCCACGGGCGGACGGGGCAATGCGGGCGCGCAGCGTCTGTGCGAGGCGTCCGGTCGAGTGCGCGACCATGGCCAGTCCAGCCGGGCACCGGTTTCGTACCACATGGCCAACACAGCCGGCGAGGGTCACGAGCTCTTGCGCTCCCGGCGGGGCCTCATTGCGGATGGTGTCAAACCGCCGCGCTGCGCGCCCGCGCGCGTAGGCCGCGCGCACAAGTGCCCGCAGACGGGCGTCGGCGCCGACGCGACGGTGGTGGACGGCCGCGGCGCCGACGTACAGCACGCGTCCCTCACCGGTGGCTTTGAGGCGTTCCTGCCACTCCTGCTCATCACCTTCCCCGGGCACCAGGGTGACGTCGAAAGGGCCAATGCGCTCCAGGGCTTTGCGGCGGATGGTCATGTTCGTGCCCCACGCAAACGGTGCATCGGTGTCGCTTGCACCCAGATCCAGGGACGTCACTGGTGAGCTGTCACGCCCGCAGGAATGTGGCGCGGGCCCCTCCAGGCGAGGGCGCATGGGACCGGTAAATACCGCGACGTCGGGATGGTCGTCAGCCGCTTGCAGCAGCGCGTCCAGCCATCCAGGCGTCACCTCGACGTCATCGTCGACGAACACGATGAGCTCGCCGCTTGACGCGTTGACAGCGGTGTTGCGCGCGTGGTTGAGTCCCAGCGGAGCGGGGTGCGCGACGTAGCGGGCGCCGAAACGCTCAACGGAGGCTTGGCGCTCGGGGGCGGGCCCAGCGTCATCGACGACGAGCAGCTCGACCCCGGCGCTTGCGGCTTGCGGCGCGATCGAGGCCAGCGCCACCTCAAGGTAGTCGGGGCGCCCGCGCGTGGGGATGACGATTGAGGCGGTGGTGGTCAAGTAGGTGGGGCTCCGGTAGGTGGGGCTCCGGACGCGCGGCTGCGTGACATTCTAGGTTTGCGCGCATGGTGCTGTTCTTGCACAGCCGCTACCGGACTACGGGCGGCGAGGAGCGGGTGGTTGAGAACCTCATGTGGCTGGTGCGCGAGCACATGGGCCAGCCGGTGGAGCTGCTCGAGCGCGACTCCGCGAGCATGGGACGCGGTCGCGCTGCGTTGGGACTGCTCAGCGGCGGCTTGGCGGCAGGGGACGTGACGGCGGCGGTGCACAACAGCAAGGCGACGGTGGTGCATGCGCACAATCTCCAGCCCACGTTCGGCTGGCAGGCACTGCGCGCGGCTCGCGCAGCGGGCGCGCGCGTGGTCCTGCATCTGCATCAGTACCGGCTGGTGTGTGCCGTTGGCGTGTGCTTCACACACGGCCAGCCGTGCACGCGTTGTCATGGGCGCAACACGTTGCCGGGGGTGCGCCTGGGCTGCCGCGGAAGCACCGCCGAGGCGTTGACCTACGCTGCGGGACTGGCGCTCTGGCAACGGCGCACTGTGGCACAGGCCGATGCGGTGATCGTTCCCAGTCAGTTTGCGCTGGCGCGGCTGCGCGAGTTGGGCGCACCGCTGCCCTGGGAGCGCGTGCACGTGCTCGCGCCGCCGGTGCCTGCATTTGCCGAGGGCTCGCGTGCGGACTCGGGGCGCTACGCACTGCTGGCATCGCGGCTGGCGCCGGAGAAGGGCGTGGATGTGGCCATCGAGGCCTGTCGCCTCGCCGGGGTGCCCCTGGTTGTTGCCGGCGATGGCCCTGACAGAGCGGCGCTGGAAGCCCGGGCGGCACGCGCCACAGCCGCACCGAGGGCACCCGCAGCGACGGGCGCGCCACGGGTGTCCTTTTTGGGCCGCGTTGACTCCGAGCGGCTGGCGGGCCTACTCAAGGGCGCCGCGATCGCGCTGGTGCCATCGCGCTCGGAGACCTTCTCGGCGTCGGCGGTTGAGGCGATGGCTGCGGGCGTGCCCGTGGTGGCCAGCCGCGTGGGCGCCCTGCCGGAGCTCGTCGACGACGACGGGCTGGTGGCGCCTGATGATCCGCTGGCGCTGGCGGCTGCGATTGAGCGGCGTTGGGGCGATAGGAAGATCGGCGATGCGGCTTTGGCGCGCGCGCGCGAGCTGTGCTCGCCGGCGACGGTCGCCGCCGGGCTGGCTTCTGTGTATGAGCTGCCGGCGCACGTGGCATCGCTGGGCCCCGGCTCCGGGGCGCCGGCGATGTGACCCGAAGGCGCCGGCCATGTGACGTAAACTGGCGAACAGATGACGACCGTAGGCGTGGTGGGTTTGGGCTACGTGGGCCTGCCTTTGGCGGCGGCCTTCGCGGAGGCCGGCTGCCAGGTGATCGGGGTGGACTCCGATGTGCACAAAGTCCACGAGCTCGCCGCCGGGCGCTCCTATCTCGCGGACGTCTCAGACGAGCGGCTGGGGGCGGTTGCGGGAAAGATCCATGCGGGCTCCAAGTTTGAGGCGCTCGCGGGTGCTGATGCGGTGTTGATGTGCCTGCCGACGCCGCTTACGCCCAACCGTGAGCCCGACCTGACGCCGCTGCTCGACGCCACGCGCGCTGTTGCCAGGGTCTTACAGGCAGACCAGTTGGTGGTGCTTGAGTCGACTACATATCCGGGCACCACGCGCGAGTGGGTGGTGCCGTTGCTTGAGGAGTGGGGGTTGGCTGCGGGGCGTGACTTCCACGTAGCATTCTCGCCTGAGCGGGTCGATCCGGGCCGCGAGGACTTCACGATGCGCAACACCCCCAAGGTCGTGGGTGGGCTGACCGAGGCGTGTGCTGAGCGCGCGCAGGTCCTCTACGAGCTGGTTTGTGACTCGGTGGTGCGCGTCTCGACGCTTGAGAGCGCGGAGATGACCAAGCTCCTGGAGAACATCTTCCGCTCGGTCAACATTGCGCTCGTAAACGAGCTGGCGATCGTCACCGACCGTATGGGCATCGACATCTGGGAGGTCGTCGACGCGGCTGCGACCAAGCCGTACGGCTTCATGCGCTTTGAGCCTGGACCGGGAATGGGCGGGCACTGCCTGCCCGTCGACCCCTTCTACCTGAGCTGGCGCGCGCGCGAGTTCGACGTGTCGACGGAGTTCATTGAACTTGCAGGCAAGATCAATCAGCAGATGCCCTACCACTGCGTGTCCAAAGTCGCGCTCGCGCTCAACGAGGCAGCCCTGCCGGTCAAGGGCGCCCGCATTGCCATCCTGGGCGTCAGCTACAAACCGGGCGTGGGCGATACGAGGGAATCGCCGGCGCTCAAGATCATTGGGCTGCTGCTCGACATGGGCGGGCAGGTGCGCTACCACGACCCCCATGTTCCGGCGCTCGCGGAGTTTGGTCTCCAAAGCACCGCGCTCCAGGAGCTGCTGCCGGACTCCGATGTGGCGGTGATCGTGACCGCGCATCCTGAGGTCGATCACGAGCTTGTAGCCCGGCGGTCGCGCGTGGTGGTTGACCTGCGCGGTGCCACCAGGGCGTCGCGAGCGGGCAATGTGGTGAGGCTGTGAATCCAGATCCCCGGGGCGCGGGGCTGATGCTGGGCGACGAAGTGAGCGTCGGTGAGGGCGTGGTCTTCGGCGCTCACGTGGTCGTGCACGACGGCACGGTGATTGGCGACGGTTGCGTGATCGAGGACCACGCGGTGCTGGGCAAGCGCCCGCGGCTGGCCAAGGGCTCCTCGGCGGCCGGCCCGGTCGGCAACCTGGTGCTGGGCGACGGTGTGACTGTGTGCGCGGGTGCCGTGGTCTTGGCGGGCGCCGAGATCGGCGCTGGGGCGATCCTCGGCGACCAGTCCCACGTCCGCGAGCGCTCGCGCATCGGCGCGGGCACGGTGGTTGGCCGCGGCACGGCGGTCGACAACGACGTCGTGGTGGGTGCGCGGGTGCGGTTGCAAACGGGCGTCTACCTGACGGGGTTCACAGTCGTCGAGGACGATGTGTTCGTGGGTCCGGGTGCGATCACGACCAACGACAACACGATGTCTCGTCACGGCTCGGACCTGTCGCTCGCGGGCGCGACGCTGCGGCGCGCTTGCCGCGTGGGTGGCGGCGCGGTGCTCACGCCCGCCGTGGAGATCGGTGAGGAGGCGTTCGTGGCGGCAGGTGCGCTCGTGATTCGCGACGTTCCGCCGGGGTCGGTGGTGATGGGCGCGCCGGCACGCGTGGTGCGGGCGGTGCCCGAGGAGGACTTCATCGAGCACTGGCGGTGACGGCGACGCTCCCCCTATGCTTCGCGGA
>CAJCHW010000174.1 GCA_903970125.1 Chlamydiota bacterium | reverse complement strand
AGGTGCCAAGGGTGCAACCGGTGCCGAAGGTGCCAAGGGTGCAACCGGTGCCGAAGGTGCCAAGGGTGCAACCGGTGGCGAAGGTGCCAAGGGTGCAACCGGCTCCGAAGGTGCCAAGGGTGCAACCGGTGCTACCGGCGTCACGGGTAACGTCGGCGCTGAAGGTGCCAAGGGTGCAACCGGTGGCGAAGGTGCCAAGGGTGCAACCGGTGCCGAAGGTGCCAAGGGTGCAACCGGTGCCGAAGGTGCCAAGGGTGCAACCGGTAGCGTCGGCGCCGAAGGTGCCAAGGGCGTGACCGGCGCAACCGGCCCCACGGGCGCAACCGGCCCGACCGGAAACCCGGGTGGCAATGGCCTCCCAGGCCCCGAAGGTGCCAAGGGCGCGCCAGGTCCCACCGGCTCCACGGGCCCAGCCGGCCCAGCCGGCGCAGCCGGCGTAACCGGCGCAGCCGGAGCCGAAGGACCCAAGGGTGCAACCGGCTCCGAAGGCCCCAAGGGTGCCACCGGAGTAGGACCCACCGGACCGACCGGTAAGGAAGGCCCCGCGGGCACCGCTTCATTCCCCACGGTCGAGCCGAACAACGGCACGGAGACGGGCTTCTGGACCGCCAACTCGCCCGATCACTCGCTGGAAGGCCGTAAGACCGTCGGCGTGATCTCCTTCCCGATCCCGTTGCCGTCAGAACCGACATCGGTTGTCGTGGTAGCCAAGGGTGAAACGCCGTCCGGCGTGTGTGCGGGCGGCACGGTCCCGGCGCCCAAGGCCGCGGCCGGCGCACTGTGTGTCTACGTCTCGTACGTGGAAAACAACCCGACCGTCAAGCTCCTCGGCGTTGCAAACGCAGAAGGCGTGCTCGGCAAGGCCTCGCTCACGGGCGCTCAGCTCGAGTTCGAAGGCGTGCCGGAAGGCACGGTCAACGAGGCCGGCACGTGGGCGGTGACCGCCAACTAGGTAAAGACGCATCCTCTGGGGTAAGAGCACCTCTCCCGCTCAGCGCAGAAACAAGCGCTGAGCGGGAGACGGGGCCACTCCAAGGGACCGCCTAGAGGCTGTCGCAAACAAACTTAGATCTTGAATCCAAGACAGAGAGATTGACAGGAGGAGACCAATGCGCCACCGCAGGGAAGCCAAGCAAAACAGGCACAGAGCAGTGAGGCGGATTGTGGCCAGTCGCACCCGCGCGGCGGTGTGTGGTCTGGGTGCGACCGTGGCTGTGACCGTTGCCATGACCGGAGGGTCGCTGATCGCGATCGCGCCGTCGTCAGCACAGGCAGATTTGCTGCCGAACGAGTACCTCAGCTGCATGGAAATTCTAAACGTCTACTTCTGCGGCCCCACGGGCCCAGCCGGCCCAGCCGGCCCAGCGGGCCCAGCGGGCCCGAATGGAGCCCCGGGTCCAACGGGCCCGTCCGGCGGTGTCGAGGGCCCCACGGGGCCCAACGGCTCGGCTGGTGCCGAAGGCGCGCAGGGTGCAACCGGTAAGAAGGGCGCCACAGGCGCAACCGGCGCTGAAGGAGCCAAGGGCCAGAATGGTGTAACCGGTGCCACGGGTGCTGCCGGCAACACCGGCGCAGCCGGCCTGGCGGGCGTAGGCGGTAGCGCAGGGATCAAGGGTGCCACCGGGCCTGAAGGGCCTGTCGGCGTAACCGGCGCCACCGGTCCAAAGGGTGCCACGGGCGCCATTGGACCCACAGGCGAAACCGTCGGTGCAACGGGTGCAAGCGGCGCCGAAGGCGCGCGCGGTCCAACTGGCCCGACAGGTAACACAGGCGCGAAGGGTGCCACCGGTAACCAGGGTCCTGTGGGTGCGACCGGCACCACTGGCCCGAATGGTGCAACGGGCGCCAACGGCTCCAAGGGTGCAACCGGTGCCGAAGGTGCGCAGGGTGCAACCGGTGCCGAAGGTGCCAAGGGCGCAACCGGTGCCAACGGTTCCAAGGGTGCAACCGGTGCCGAAGGTGCCAAGGGTGCAACCGGCGTCGAAGGTTCCAAGGGTGCAACCGGGGCCAACGGTTCCAAGGGTGCTACCGGCGCTCAGGGTGCAGCGGGTGAAACCGGACCTGCCGGCGTTACCGGAGCGACCGGAGCCTCGGGCGCAACTGGTGCCAGGGGTGCCACGGGTGCAACCGGTACCCCGGGTGCCGCGGGCTCGACAGGTCCCGAAGGTCCCAAGGGTACAACCGGCGCTGAAGGCCCCAAGGGTGCCACGGGTGCTGCGGGCCCTCCAGGCGCAACCGGCGTCACTGGCAAGACCGGCGCAGGCGTGACTGGCCCGACCGGTGCCGAAGGACCTGCAGGACCATCTGGCGCACTGCCCAGCACACTGCCGTCAGGCAAGACCGAGACTGGCTTCTGGGCTGCGGCCTCGGGCGAAGTGCCGGAAGTGTTCCCGTCGCTGGTGGCGAGCAAGATCTCGTTCCCGCTGCCGCTGGCTGCTGCGTTGACGGAAACGCACGTGGTGTATCTGAACAAGACAGAAACCGCCGAACCAGGAGCACGCGAAGAAGAACTCTTGGAAGAGTGCGGATCGGGCACGCTTGAACACCCGACTGCCAAGCCGGGCTACCTGTGTGTCTACACCGGTGCTGAATCCTTCAAGGACGAGAAGGAACCGAGCGCTCAGATACACGAAGAAGAAGGCGAACCGCGGTACCCGCTGAAGGAACATGGCGTTGAAAAGCATGCGACGGTGGGTACGTTGAGCAACGGCAAGTTCCTTGGAATCCTGAACTCGTTCGGTTCTCCGGGCGGTTCCACGACTGGCGCCACTGTGGCGTTCGAGGTCAAGGAAGTGCGCTCCGCAGCAGAAGAAGCGCGCGAAAAGGAACAGTTCCCCAACATTGTGGTTTCGGGAAGCTGGGCGGTCACCGCTCCGTAGTTCAGACTCAAATGAAGTGCAGGACAGGAGGGCTCCCGGTTGCGGGGGCCCTCCTTTTTTGTCTGTCCACCGGATGCGCTGATAGATGCGCGGCCAAATGGGATGCGTGTGCGGCGCCTGCGGGCCACGGCCGTGTTAGGCTGTGGTTATCGCAGGCGCGGGGCGTAGCGTTTGCTCAGAGCTTGTAGTCATGTGCCCTTAGGGGCTCAAGGGGAGAGAGGTCGATTGGTGAAGGTGATGAGGGTCACCGCGGTTGTGTTGGTGTCAACTGCCGGCGTTGCCACGGTTGCTGCGCTTGGCGTTGATGCGGCTGTGGCGAGCGCTGCGTCCGCGGGCCGGGTGCATGGCTGTTACAACACCCGTACCGGCGCGTTGCGGATCGTCAAGGCCGGCAAACACTGTCTTTCCGGGCAGGCGTCGATCAGCTGGCGTCGCAGGGGGCACGTCGGGGCGACCGGCGAACAGGGCGCACCGGGGGCGCAGGGCGCCACCGGTGCGCTCGGCCCTGTTGGCGTTACGGGCACCGCCGGCGTGGGAGGCGCGGAAGGCGCGCCGGGCGCTGCGGGTGTCAATGGCGCCACGGGCGCTGAAGGTCCCGAAGGCGCGACTGGCGCCAACGGTGCCACGGGGCAGCCCGGCCGGTCCGGCGCCACGGGAACCACCGGCCCCACGGGTGCCACCGGTGCCAACGGCGCGACCGGTGCGACGGGCGCGACTGGGGGCACCGGCTCCGGTGGCGCCACGGGACCCACCGGCCCCACGGGGGCCACAGGTGCTCAGGGCGCGACGGGGGTGACGGGAGCGATTGGTCTCGCTGGTCTGGAAGGGCCGCTGGGTTCGGGCAGGATGGAGACTGGGGCGTGGACCGTCTGGAGCCCGTACGCGCCTGAAGTCGGCCGCTTGGCCGTGGATGCGATCTCGTTCCCGATCCCGCTCGCCGCCGAATTGACAGAAGGCGCTGTGCATTACGTCAGCACCACCGAAATTGCGCCAGCCGGGTGCACCGGCGGCACCGCGGCCGCACCCACGGCTCAACCCGGCAATCTCTGCGTATATGGCCTCAGCGAAGTCAACAAGGTGCCCATCGGCGG
Organism: Chlamydiota bacterium; assembly: GCA_903970125.1. Classification (GTDB taxonomy): domain Bacteria; phylum Actinomycetota; class Thermoleophilia; order Solirubrobacterales; family Solirubrobacteraceae; genus Palsa-744. Next base: position 15,279 of record CAJCHW010000174.1, on the reverse strand, counting down.
CGCCGTCCAGCGGAGGGTCGAGACCGCCGCCGGCGCCACGGGGGCTTCTCCGGGCGGGGCTGTCATCAGCTTCGACGTGACCAAGAGCGAAGCCGAAGGCGAACCGGCGGCGATTCGCGATCGCGGCACGTGGGCGGTGACGGCACCGTGAGGATCAGGTGGATCGCTGCCTGTTTGATTGTCGGTGTTTTGGCCTGCGCGCCGGAGGCTTTGGCCGAGCCGGTAGCCCGCAGCAGCGCACGGGCCTCCTCGCTTTATGGTTGCTACCCGAGCGGCGGCGCACTTCGGCTCGTTACGCGAAGCGAGCACTGTCGGCCCGGGGAGAAGCGTGTGCACTGGACCATCAACGGCAAGGCCGGCAAGCGGGGAGCGACGGGCATCAGCGGCTTGGCAGGTGGGCCCGGACCCAGCGGCGTCACCGGCAGCAGTGGAGCTCCCGGAAGCGAAGGACCGGTTGGCGTCAAGGGTGCCACCGGTGCCACCGGTGCTTCAGGCGAAGCGGGTGCCACGGGTGCGGCCGGCCGTACCGGCGCAACAGGCTCGCCGGGTGGCTTCGGCGTCGCAGGGACCACCGGCGCGACGGGCCCCACCGGTGCGGCCGGTGCCACGGGTGCCACAGGCGCCGCCGGCGCGACCGGGGCCGGCAGCGTGGGTCCGACCGGGCCCGCCGGAGCCCCGGGTAGAACGGGCGCAACGGGTGCCACAGGCGCAACAGGTGCCACGAACGTTGAAGGCACGCTAGCTCCCGGGAGCACGGAGTCCGGTTTCTGGTCCGCGAAAAGCCCGTCGGGGGAAAACGAAGCGGAAATCGAGGCCCCGATCTCGTTCCCTGTACCGCTCGAAAACGAACTCACCGAGGGGCAGATTTCCTACATCGAAAACTACCACGAATCCACCGAAGTGACAGAACCGGGCGGCCCGTGCTACGGCGGTAGTCCTCCGAACCCTCGGGCCAAGCCAGGCCATATGTGCGTGTTCCTTGGCGGAAGGGAAATCAACGAAGATCCGAGGTTTGTGCATTACAACAAGGTCAGGAACCTGGCGGGATTGCCCGGCACCTCGAAGGCCGGCGCGCTTGTGACGTTCGTCACCGAAGGCGGAGAGGGCTGGGTCAACGAGGAGGGCTCATGGGCGGTGACCGCGCCATGAAGCTGACGTGGCGAATCGCGTCATTGCCAGTCGGCCTTTTTGTCGGGCTCGCCGGATGCTCCACAGCGGCGGCCAGTGAGATCGCGCACGACGCTGCCACGCAAACCGTCGTCCACGCCTGTGTCAACAAGCACAGTGGCGCGGTGGTGGTCATCGGTGCGCATGCGCGCTGCGAGCATGGCGAGCGGCGGCTGGTCTGGGGCCGCTCGGGTGTTGCGGGCGTGAGGGGCGCGAGCGGTCCAGCGGGGCCGCGCGGGCTTGAAGGCGAGGTTGGGCCCGGCGGCGCCACAGGTGCGGCCGGCGTCACGGGCGCGACCGGCGCCGAAGGCAGCCCTGGGCTGGCAGGCGCAACGGGCCGAACAGGGCCAACCGGAGTCCCCGGTGTCACCGGCTTGGTGGGACCGACCGGAGCCACCGGCCTCACCCCTGCCGGACCCACCGGCGCCACTGGCTCGACGGGACCCACGGGCCCTCCAGGCGAAGGCTCCCAGGGTCCGGGCGGTCCGACAGGCGCGACCGGCGCCGCGGGTGCCACCGGGGCTGCCGGCGCGACAGGCCAACGATTTGCGGCCACCCTCGAAAGCGGACGCTCGGAGACCGGCGTCTGGGCGGGCTCGAGCGCCTCACAGTTGCAGCTTCCTCCGAACCTGATCGTCGGCGTGATCTCCTTCCCGATTCCCTTGAGCGCGGGCCTTACAGAAGGCAACGTCGTGTTCATCGACGCCGAAGAAACCGCGAAGAGCCCCGAAGAACGCGGAGAAGAAATCCCCGAAAAGTGCGGCGACCACGGCACCCTCGCAGACCCCACTGCAGAACCCGCCTACCTCTGTGTGTACACAGGCGTGGAATCGTTCAACGACGTCAGCGAAAAGACCGGAGCAATGGTCAGCAGGAAAAATGCCGAATTTCTTGGGATTTTGAATGCGTTTGGCCCGAAGGGTGCTTCGCCTGTCGGTGCGTCGGTCGCGTTCCAAGTCCACGAAGTCCGCACCACCCAGGAAGAAACCAAGGGCTGGTTTCCCAACATCAGAGTCCAGGGCACCTGGGCCGTGACAGCCCCCTAGCGAGTGCTGGAGCCGATGAACCCGACACCTTCGCCTCGCCCTGGGCGGCGCGCGGTTCGCTTTGCGATCGCGGCGATGGCCGCGTCGGCTGCCTGTCTAGCGCCGCTGGCGCTTGCCGGTCCGGCTGTCGCCGGGCCTGGCGCGCCGAGCTGGGAACTGGAAGTCAACAACCGCAACCCCTACGGGCTGCAGGGTGCCGTGGATCCGTTCACGAGGAGCGCGACCAGCTTTGAACGCCAAAGTGGCTTCAACACCTACCTGATCAACGTCGAAAACGCCGGCACCGGCGAAGTCGCGCAGGACCCGACGACCCCTGTGACCGTCACCGATGAACTGCCGGAAGGTCTGTGGTTTGCACAGGGGTCACAGGACGAATTTGAACAAGCCGGCGAGCCGCCGCACCCTAAAACGGAACAGAACGACTGGGACTGCTCCTTGTCAGACGATGTTGTCGGTGAAGGGCCGCGCGTCGCGACCTGCGCGCTGAGCCCTGCCGCACCGGCGCTGCCGGCGAAATCCAAGTATCAGCCGCTTTTGCTGCGGGTGTGGGTCGGTGCAACCGCGCACGCGACGGTCGCAAACATCGTCACGGTCAAAGGGGGCGGCGCAAGCCCCTCAGAATTGAAAAGGGACGACCCGACCGAAACCGAGGAAGCGGTTCCGTTTGGAATCGACGAATTTCAGTTCGAGGCGGTCGAACGCAGCGGCGGCAGGCTGCTGCCCAAAAACGAATACGTTCACGAAGAACCGACAAGTCACACTGTTGCGGAATGCTCTGTGCCGACGGAGAAGCTGAGCAAATGCCCAGACACCGAACACCGGCCGCCCACGCTCGCGTCGCAAGCCGGTGGCCACCCGTACGGCGTGTACACGCCGCTCACGTTCAACTACACCACCACGCATGAAGGCAAGCTTGGGCCGCCGGGTCGCGGCCAGCACGAATTCGCCGCGGGTCCAGAGCAGATCGAGGTCGAACTGCCGCCCGGGCTCGTAGGCAATGCGCTCAGCGCCGAACAGTGCTCGCTGGAGGCACTCGAGGAAACGCGGGAAGGTGGCAGCTGCAAGCCTGTCGGCTACCTGGCGTTCAATTTGACTTACGGTGAACTTCAGAGCGGCAGGCCTGTCTTCGGCAGCGCCGCTGGGACTCCTCTGTACGTCGTCGCGCCGCCGCCCGGTTACCCTGCGGCGTTTGCCGCGATCACGACACAGGCCGACATCGTCGTGGTGATTCTGCCGAAGGTGGTACGGACGAGCACGGCCAACGGCCAATACACCCTGGAGACGGGCGTGGAAACCAGTGCGCCGCTGCGCGCGGCGCGGATCACCTTCTGTGGCTACGGCGCGGTCAAGCCCGCGTCCTCGTCAAGCACTGAACTGGTGCAGTGCGCGACAGCCCCGGAACAGACCACCTCAGAACCGTTTCTCACCGACCCCACGCACTGCGAAACGCCACTGCTGGCGTCGATGCGCAGCACCGAGTATCCGTCAGGCGAACCGGCAAGCGAACCCACCGGTCCTGCCGTTATGGAAACCTACCTCGACGGCTCCTCGCCGCCGCCGGCGCTTCTCGACGAACAGTTCTTGCAGTTCGCCGGCCCAGCAGGTCACGAAGAAGCGGTGGACGAACCAGGAGTAAGTCGCGTCGTACACCCAACGCAAGCCGAAATTGCGCGTGCCGGCGTCACCGGCTGCGAAGCCGCAAAGCTCAAGTTCACGCCCAAGCTGACGTTGCTACCCGCTTCATCCAGCCATACCGCGCACGCGAACACGCCCACCGCGATGGACCTCAAGCTCACGCTGCCGCGGGAAGAATCAGAAATCCCCGCCGTGCTCCAGCACCGGTTCGGTGTCACCGAATTGACCGGCGAACGGGTGGCCGAACCAGACGTCAGAGACGTGCGCGTGCAGTTTCCGGAAGGCATGGGGCTATCGCCGTCCAGCGCGCAGGGTCTGACCTCGTGCAGCGATGCGCAGTTCGACGTGACAAGCACAACGGAAGCCAACTGCCCGGCGGCCTCCCAGATTGGGACTGCCGAAGTTACCTCGCCGCTGCTGGCGAGCCCGTCCACGGGTCTCCCGCGCAACCCGCAGGAACCGGGGCAGCTCCAAGGGGAGCTGTACGTGGGCGAACCGGAATGCGCGAGCGCGTCGCACCCGCAAGCATGCGATGACAGCGCCGCCGAACAGGGCAAGCTGTTTCGCACCTTCCTGCAGCTGAAGGATCCCCGCGCCGGGGTCGACCTCAAGGTGGCCGGGGTCGTGACCGTCAACCCGCAGACCGGCGAGGTCAGGACGATCTTTGAACATCAGCCGCAGCTGCCCTTCGAATCACTCGTGGTTCATCTGAAGGGGGGTCCGAGAGCGCCGTTTGCCACTTCGCATGAGTGCTCCGGTTCCTATCGTGCAAACAGCGAGGTCACGGCTTGGGCGGCGGCTCCCACCGAAGTGGAAGCCGGCGAAAGCTTCATCACGGCGGGCACGGTCGAACAGGAGGGTCTGTCGGATTACGTGGGGCCACACTTCGCTCCGTCCGCGGACGCGACGGCCTCCACCGAAGCTGAATTCCCGCTCGAATGTGCGGAATCCGTGGCGCCGTTTGCACCGGCGTTCAACGCGGGCACCAACTACCCGGCTGCCGGCCGCTCCAGCGCCTTCTCGCTCACGGTCTCTCCGGGTGTTCACGCCGAAGAAGAACAGGGCCTGAAGGGCTTGGAAGTGCACATGCCACCAGGCCTCACGGGCAAACTCGCCGGGATCCCGCAGTGTCCCGAAGCGCAGGCGATCGCGGGCACGTGCGGCGCCGAAAGCCAGGTCGGCACAGCCACGGTGCTGGTCGGATCAGGGAGCCATCCTCTCGCTCAGCAGGGCAAGGTCTATCTGACGGGGCCGGACAAGGCCGACGGCGACCCCTTCGGCCTTGTGACAGTCGTTGACGCCAGCGCCGGCCCATACGACCTCGGCACCGTCGTCGTGCGCGCGGGGATCGCGATCAATCCGTCCACGGCGGCGGTGACGGTCAGCGCAGAACCGTTCCCGCAAATTCTGGATGGTGTGCCGCTGCGGATCCGCACGCTCAACGTCGATGTTGACGGTCACGGGCACGAATTCCTGCGCAACCCCACCAGCTGCACCGCCAGCCAGATCTCAGCGACGCTGACCTCGGCCGAATCAGTGCAGGTGGGCGCGGCCTCGAAGTTTGCTATCGGCGGCTGCGGCGCGCTTGCCTTCAGCCCGTCATTCAGCGCCTCAACGCTGGCCAAGACAAGCCGCCCGGAAGGCGCCGCTCTGACCGTCAAGATCACGCAGCCTGCTGGGCAGGCCGACCTCAAGCGCGTCGACATCCAGCTGCCGGGAGCACTGCCGTCGCGCCAGTCCACGCTGATCCAGGCGTGCACGCTGAAGGTGTTCGAAGAGGCGCCACTGGGCTCGGCGTGTCCGCAAGGCTCGCGCGTCGGCACGGCCACGGCGCGCACGCCGTTGTTGAGCAGCCCGCTCAGCGGGCCCGCGATTCTCGTCTCGCATGGCGGCGAAGCGTTCCCCGATCTCGAGTTCCTGCTGGAAGGCGAAGGGGTGCACATCGACGTAATCGGCCGTACCCAGATCAAGAACGGCATCACCTCGTCGCTGTTTGAAACGATTCCCGACCAGCCGATCGAATCCTTCGAAACAGTATTGCCCGAGGGCCCGCATTCGATTTTGGCCGCCAACGGCAACCTCTGCGCGCAGTCGCTCGCGATGCCCACGACGATCGAAGCCCAAAACGGGGCGTTGATCAAGCGGACCACCACGATCTCGATCACGGGTTGCAAGAAGAGCCCCAAGGCCAAGACCAATGCGCAGAAGCTGAAGAAGGCATTGAAGGCGTGCCGCAAGCAGGACAAGCACCACCGCAAGCGCCGGCTCACCTGCGAACGCAAGGCCCGCAAGCATTACGCCAAGAAGACCGCCAAGAAGACCGCCAAGAAGACCGGCAAGAAGACCGGCAAGAAGGCGAGCTTCGCGGGTGCCGGTCGTACTCAAACGCAGCTTTCGCTGCAGCGCTCGCTGCTGTCAGCAACAACCGGCGCACAGGATGCGCTCAGCGCGGTCGCCGGCGCGGCCGTTACCGATGTCGTCGCAACGGCACGCGCGCTCGACGAAGCGGCTCCCGGAGACTGCAAAAACGAAGCGCTCCGCGCGGAATCGGACTACAACTCCGCGACGGGAGAACCGTACTCGCTGGGGTTGCCGGAATGCCGGGCCTACGAACTCGTGACCCCCGCAGAAAAGCAGGGATATGGCGTCAACACCATCAATGAACCGACTGTGGTCGCACCCAGCGGGCACGCAGTCGGGTGGACCTCTCTGGGGGCGTTTGCCGAACCCCTGGACTTTCTTGTTGCCGGCTCAAGTCCGTCTAACAAATACGTCAGCCGGCGCACAGCCGCCCCCGATGGAGAACCGGAATGGAAGACGTCGTCGGCGGTGCTGCCGGCGGGCATCTCCGCAGCACCCAGTACTCTGGGCGCGCTCTCATCGGACTTCTCGCCCGAATTGGAATCGGAGGCGGCCTGCGGCTTCTCGGGAAGCGGGGGCTACCTCTGCGCCCAGCCCGGCGCTGACGGCCTGTGGCAGACCACCCCCAACTTCCAGCGCGTCGACGGCAACGTCGTTGAAGATCAGGAGTCCGGTTTTGACCAGGCCCAGTCAACCGATCTGTCGCGCATCTTCCTGCTGCCCGGTGTGCGTCTGCTGCCGCAGGACACCCTCAGGACCGGCGGCATCTATGAAGTCACGGGCATTGGCACTCCGTCGGCGCAGCTGCGCCTCGTCAACGTTCGCACGAGCGAAAGCGGCCAAGAAGAAGAGCTCGGCGTACCGGAAAAACTGGTCACCTCCGGCGAGTACGACACGCCGTTTCTCGGTGATGCTGCCACGACCGTCGCCGACCACAACGGGACTGCCTACCACGCGGTTTCCAACAACGGAGAAACGGTCTTCTTCACCGCGCAGCCCGGCTCCCAGGAGACGCTGTTTGCTCGGGTCTCCTGCGAACAGGGACCGTCGTGCACATTCCTAGAACACGAAGGCCAGCGCGTCGCTGGCACTGGACGGACGACGATCGACCTCTCTTGTGAAAGCGAAACCGAACAGACCGAGGGTCGCTGCGAAAGCGAAAAGGCGGTGGCGCCGGCGGTGTTCCAAGGCGCGTCTGAAGATGGCTCCAAGGTGTTCTTCTCAGGCAACGATGCACTCTGGGAGTACAACTTCGATCAGAAGCCCAGGCTCACCCAGGTGGCGGACCCGGTCGGGGGCAGCTCCGAAGGCGAACTGGGCGTGGTACGCAACTCCCCGGATGGCTCACATCTGTACTACGTACGCAACAACGAGCTCCGCGTTCGCAACACAGTGACCAACGAATCAACCGACATCGCAACGCTCCCAGCTCGCGAAAGCGGACTGTGGGGATATGGCGGCGTTTCCGGATGCGAAGGTGCGAAAAGAGGGCTGATCGCGTGCGATTCGGAATCGCGTCACGCGCAGGTGAGCGACGATGGGCGCTACCTGGTGTTCTCCACGTATGCACAGCTGCCGACGGGACCCGAGCATAAACTCGAAGACGAAAACGGCTGTGCCGGTGAACGTGACGAAGAAGATGGGGTGAAGATCTGTGGCGCCGAAGCCGTGTATCTGTGGGATGCCGAGGGCGGGCACAACCACGAAGGCGAACTGATCTGGGTGTCGCGGCCTGCACCAGGGACGCCGAACCGCAATGGCGGTCAAAGCTCAACGATCCCGGCGCTGCCGGGCAACGACGGCGCGGTCGCCGACTTTGATGACATCGATCGGGCGGTCAACCAAGCCGGGGAGGTGTTGTTCGAGTCCAAGGAAAAGCTCGGGGTGCATGACGCCAGCCCGGGACAATCCCAGGTCTATCTGTGGCACTGCATCAAGTCCTGTGGCCAAGAAACGCAGGAAAACGGTGTCAGTCTTATCTCCGACGGACACGGATCAAGCGTGCCCGGAGGGATCTCCGAATCCGGGGACGACATCTTCTTCTATACAGCCACGCAGCTGCTGCCCCAGGACACCGACGAACTGCAGGATCTCTATGACGCGCGGGTCGAAGGCGGCACTAGGGCGCCCGTCCCGGCCGCTTCGTGTGTCGGCGAAGAATGCCAGGAACCGTTGTCGCCGGAGCCCGTGTTTGGGTCCGCCGGCAGCTCTTTGTTCGCCGGCCCCTGAGCTTCGATCACCCGGCCGCTTTCGCCCGTCGCGGTGGCCCGCCAAGCTTGACAGTGTCGGCGCGATCCGATACCCTGTCCGGCGGAGAGGGGTCGCTGGTTGCGCGCGTCGCACGTGAGTTGATGTCGATGCGGCTCCGGATCCGAAAACAAGGAAGCTAGCTCTACAAGAGGAGGAGGAAGACAGTCCATGTCCAAGCGGCGTTTCTTCACGCTGTCGGTCGGTTTCGCGGGGATCTTGGCCGCAGCCAGTCTCGGCGTTTCAGCTATGACCGCTCAGGCCATTCCGCCTGAGATCTATAACAACGGCTCGGTTGCGGCCATCAAGTCGTTCTGCATTGCGGAAACAGAAACCTGTGCTGCGTCCGAAAAGGCCGAACTTCGCTCGGCCTACGTGCCGATCATCGCCTGGGGAAAGATCTTGCTTAAGTCTGAAGGTCTAGGAGCCGAAGGCGTGACCTGTACCAACACGTTTACCGGGAAGACGTGGAACGAACACGAACACGGCGTCAAGACCAACCCCATCCGTGGCTACGGTGTGGCGGAAGGCTGGGGCACGTCAACGTGCGCGGCGCCTGAATTCATCAAGAAGTACAAGGCCGCCTGCAAGTGCGAACCGACGATCTTCGCATCGGCGGAACGCCCGCTCGAATACGAGTATCGCGAAGCGCGCATCTGCAAGAAGAAGCTCTTCGAAGAAGGCAAGAAGCTGCTTAGCGAATGCCCCGACGAAACCGAACGCGAAACCGAAGCGCTCTACAGCGCGGTCAAGCGCAAGACGGTTAGCTTGCCGTGGAAGATCGAATTGGTTCGTGGCTATCCCGAAAGCGGTCACTCCGAATCAGTCGTCCAACAGCGAATCGGGGTGCACTCCTATGGCGAATGTGGGCCTGGACCCGCAGAAGGCACGCCGACGTGTGAAGGTGCCAAGGAAAACACGGACTGTTACTCCAAGCAGTCTGAAACCGAAAACTATTCCTACGAAGAAATTCCAACCGGCTGTGTGGTGACCAATATCGTGATCCCGCAGGTCCCGGTCGAAATTCCATTCTTCGGCACGCTCGAAGTGACGGGCCGTAACGGAGCTGGATCGGGTATCGATCCTTCGAAGATCGAATTCGAAGGCGCGTTCTCGGGCAAACTCCAGTCCAACGCGGACCAGGAGGGTTCCGGAACTGTCAGCGACTCCGTCAAGGAGCTTGGCGAGGAAGGCCAAGGACTGATCACTGCCAAGTAACGGCGGGAAGTAAGCGCCTACGCTTCGTCTACAGGCGGAGCCACGGCAACAGATAGGACTCTGTAGAGCTGGATCTGGAAAGCGGCGAGGGATCAACAGGATCCCTCGCCGCTTTCGCGTGTGCGTGGCACCATTGGCGTGCAATGGCAGCTTGGCCAGGTGTCACTTGTGCTTACGGGCGTGACGCCGGGGCCGGTATTATGTAGTGCACATGCGCGTGCCAAAACACGTCAGCGGTGGACCCGCCCGAGGTGCCATTAATGGGCGCCTGCGCGGCTTGGTGCTTGTCGGGGCCCTGTTCGGACTGGCTGTCGTCATCGGCGGTTGCGGTTCGTCGTCGACCACCACTGGACAGGTCGCCAGCTCGTCGTCGTCCTCATCGGCGGCGTCGTCCGGGGAACCTGCGCCGGCTCCCGCGGGATCGGCCGAATCCGGTCGCAGGGTCGACCAGGCGTCGATCGCGATGGGCTCCAAGGCCAGGCTTCGTAACGGCCTGGTGGATCCGCAGTACACCTGCGATGGTGCCGACGTCTCGCCTCCGATGGTCTGGGCGGACGTGCCGCCAACCACCAAGGAACTCGTGTTGGTGGTGCGATCGCTGTCCGCCGGCAGTCTCGAAACCGCGTGGTCCGTGGCCGGCATCAAGCCTTCTGTCAATAGGATCTTGGCTGGCGAAGTTCCGCCTGGAGGCGTGGTTGGCACCAACAGCCACGGCAAGGTCGGCTACTCGCTGTGCCCGCCCGCGAACAAGCCCGCCCTCGTGGTTTTCGGCCTGTGGGCGGTGCCTTCCAATCTTTCGTTCAAACATGGTTTCAGCGTCCGCGCCTTGGCGGCTGTCGAGGACAACCCCGAAGTAGCCTGGGGTTCGATGACCATGCATTGGCACTAGGTCCTTCCGACGGCCTTTGCCGACGCCAACCGGGCCGTCTGAGCGCGGAGTCCTTGACCAATGCAACGGTCTTCCCTATGATGTCGCTCGGACATGCAGGGCAGGTTTCGGCTCTTGCGTAGCGGTGTGACGGTCACCGCCCGCTGAGCAGTCGAGGGACCGCGTTTGCGGTAGAAGGGAGGACAAGCTGTGCGAAAGAGGCTCGTTACCGGGACGGTTGCGTGGGCCCTCATCGGGGTCGCCACGCTCGGAGGTGCAGCGGCTGCGCATGCAGGTGCGCCGCTGGTCTGGTTTGAAAACGGCGCAAAGATCATCAACAACAAGCATGCGCTGGTGACTGCATACGGCCGCCTGGACTTCCAGAGCGAAGAACAGGGCGCCGTCGAATGCAACAACGTGATCAACACGAGCGTTGTAAACGAATCCGAAAAGGGGGTCAGCTACGCCAAGGGCGCCTTCGAAGGCTGGGGCTCCAATGCTTGCCGGGCCGAAGACCTGGAAGCGGTGTTCAAGGAGCTCGGCCTGCCGTCGACGGTTTACGCCACCGCCGAGGAACCACTGGCAAAGGCTGTGCTCGAAGGCGAAGTCTGCGACGGCACGGCCGTGGCCGAAGGCAGGACCCATCTCTACGAATGCCCATCGTCGGCGGAACGACAGGCCCAGTCGTTCATCAGTCCCGAGACCGTGCACCGGTCGCCCACCAGCTTTCCCTGGAAGACGCAACTAGTCGAACGCACCGAATCTGACGGAGAAGCCGTCATCGCTGACACGATCGGCATCGGGACGGGAAACCAGAGCTGTTACCCGAAGGAATCGGTACTGATCGAAGGTGCATACACCGAACTGGCTGCGCCGGAGAGCGCGGTGCCGGCCGGCTGCATCAAGGTTGACGTGATCGCGCCCTCGATTCCCGACGAAATCGAGTTCTACGGCAGCGTGTCACCGGTGGTGCGAAACGGAGCCGGCAACTCCGTCGACCCATCGCGGCTGGAATTCAACTCGGCGGCCGGTTTGCTCGTCTGCGCGGAATGCCACATCCGGGATCCGGAAACCCCTGTCAACGGCACCCTCAAGCTGATCGGCGCCGAAAGCCAGGGTCTCATGCTCGCCAAGTAGCACAGCCCCGCTTGGCTGTGTGCCGGTCGCCGCTGTGCGGCGTACCAGACAACACTGGGCGGTCGGGCACTGACTCGTAAGGAGCAGTGCCCGACTGCGCTTGCAATCGCTGTTCGCGCGCGGAGCTGTTACACAATGCGCCGCTGAGCTGCTCCCCTTTGGTGTCGGTCCGCGGCAGGATCCGTTACGCTGCCGCGCCACGGGCGCCGCTCGACGCTCGGCCGCGCCGGCCGGCCTCGGAAACCCCAGGAGCGCCGCGATAGATGTCGCCCCCCGACCCCAAATCTGCACCTGACTCTGACCGCGCGGCGCGGCTTCGCGCTGGCGGTGATCCGCGCAGGCTGGCCGCGATGCTCGTGCCCAGGCACGCCGTGGCTGCGGCGCTCGCCGTCGGCCTTGCGTTGGGCGCACTGGCCCTCGGCCTGGTGCTGTCGAGCCCGTCGGTCGTGGTTGTGGGATCCAACCTCGTTCCCGCCGAAGGATCTCTGGGCGGCGCCAAGGGCGGTGCCAGTGGCTGTGAGCTCGGCGGCACGGTGCCTGCCGGCACCACCGCTGTTCGTATCGGCCTTGGAGCGAACATCGGGCCAAAGGTGTCGGTCGCGGTGCTCTCCCGTGAACGCGTGATCGCCTCCGGCCAGCGGCCCGCGGGGTGGGGGATAGCCGAATCGGTGACCGTGCCGGTGTCGCCGATCACCAGCGCCGTCGAAAACGCGCGCACCTGCTTCCGGCTGGGTCCGACGGTGGAAGCGATCGAAGGCCACGGCGGCACGGTCGAAGCGGTCACCAATACCGGCAAGAAGGTCCGTGCCCAAAGCCTGCGGATCGAATACCTCAAGCAAGGACCGAGTTGGTGGTCGCAGATCACCGCCGTGGCCCACCGCATGGGCCTTGGCCACGCGCCCGAGGGCACCTGGATCGTGTTCGTCGAGCTCGCGCTGATGATCGCTGTGGTCACGATGGCCGTGCGACTGGCGTTGCGCACCCTTGGTCCAGACTCCGAGCGACCTGCCCCCGAGGACGGCGGCGGACCTGGCGCGACGGTGGCCAAGGCGGCCAAGCGCGTGGTCCCGGCGCGGGGCGCCAAGGCAGCGCGCGCGCGGCCGTCGCGATCACGCCCCTCAGGCGGCGACGGGCAGGGCGCGGGCTTGGCGGCCAGGTCGCGTGCACAGCTGCGCTCCGGCCTTTCCCGGATCCCCCGTGCTGCCGTCATCTGCGGCGTCATCGCCGTTTTGAACGCCGCGTGCTGGTCTGTCATCACGCCGCCCTTCCAGGTCCCCGATGAGCCTTCGCACTTCGCCTATGTGCAGCTGCTTTACGAGAACGACACGCTGCCCCAGAGCGAATTCACCGACTGGTCTGAAGAGGAGCGGGTCGCGCTGATGGAACTCCACCACCAGCAGGTTCGCTTCCACCCGGAAGTGCAGGCGATCAGGACCAACGCCGAAGAGCACAGGCTGGCCGAAGAACTCGCGCGGCCGCTCGGGCGCACGGGCGGCGGCGGCGCCGGCGTGGCGCACTCCCAGCCGCCGCTCTACTACGCGCTGCAGACAGTCCCCTACTTCGCGTCCTCCAGCGGTTCGATCCTGGATCAGCTCGAGGTGATGCGGCTGTTCTCGGCGCTGTTCGCCGGACTGACGGCGCTGTTCGTGTTCATGTTCGTGCGCGAAGCGCTGCCGCGGGTGCGCTGGGCGTGGACCGTTGGCGGTCTGACGATTGCGGCCGCGCCGCTTTTGGGCTTCATGTCGGGCGCGGTCAATCCCGACTCGATGTTCTACGCCGTGTCGGCCGCCGGCTTCTTCGCGCTCGCGCGCGGCTTTCGGCGCGGGCTGACGCGACCGCTGGCGGCGTGCATCGGCGCGATCATCGCCGTCGGCCTGCTGACCAAGCTCAACTTCATCGGCGAGACGCCCGGCATGATCGTCGGCCTGCTCGTGCTCAGCCTGCGCCAAGCGCGCGCTGCCAGGCGCGAGGCGGTTCGCTCCGCTGCGCTGGGCGTCGGAATCGCGATCCTGCCGGGGGTGCTCTACCTGCTGGACAACCTCGTGCGCGGCCGGGCAGTGCTCGGCTCCGCAACCCAGCTGCAAAGCCCCAACGGGGGCCACGGATCGCTGCTCAACGAGCTTGGGTACATCTGGCAGTTCTATCTGCCAAAGCTTCCTGGCATGACCACCGACTTCCCCGGCCTGGCTCCCTGGCACGCGCTCTGGTTTGACCGCTGGGTTGGCCTCTACGGCTGGCTCGACACAGTGTTCCCGCTGTGGGTGGACAAGGCGGCGTTTGTCGTGGCGATCGGGCTCGTGGTGCTTGCCGTCCTGGGCGTCCTGGGTGTGCTGCCCGCCACGCGCAGCGCTCGCGTGCGCCGGCTTTCCGAGCTTGCCGTATATGCCCTCATCGCCATCGGGCTGCTCGTGATGATCGGTGCGGCCTCCTACCTGGAGTTCCCGTCGCAGGCGGGCCGCTACGCCGAGCCCCGCTACATGATGCCGCTGATCGCTCTGGCCGGTGTTTGGGCCGCGCTGAGCGCCCGCGGCGCAGGGCAGGTGGGGGCCTGGATCGGTGCCCGCGGGATCCGCGGCGCAAGCTCGCGCTGGGGTCCGGTCGCGGGCGCATTGATCGTGGCGCTCGTGCTGGCCTGGGACATCTTCAGCCAGCTGCAGACAATCGCCCGCTTCTACGGCTGACCGCGCACCCTTGACAAACGCCGGGCGCGCTGCCACACTTCCCAATGCTGCGATAGGGAGATATGCGGTGCGGCCCGGCCGAGTGTAGGCCGTCGGGGCTGCGATCTGACAATGTGAGAGACGAACGGAGGAGACTCATGTTCAGACGTTTGCGGTTCCGACCGCTCGGATGGGCTGCTGCCATCGCCACGTTAGGGGCGATTGCGGCCACCGTTGTAATTGCAGCGCCCAGCGGCGCTGTCGGCGAAAAGACATACTCGGCGACGATCGAAGCCAAGTGTGTGCTCGCCCCAGGCTTGCTCAACGTTAAGGGCAACATCCTCATCAAGAACTCCGCGACTGGTCCCGAATCGGTCGAAGCGGGTTCGACATTCCAGCTGCACAACGCGACCTCGGTGATTGAAACACCCGCCGAATGGAGCGACAAGCTCTACGAAGAAGGCGCGAGTACAGCCCGCGGCCGCTCAACGGTCCTCGAAGTCAACCTCACGGGAGGCGAACAGGAAGGCAAGACGACCGGCATCAACGTCTCGACGCCGACCGAATACCCGTCCGGTTTGCCCTACGAAACCAAGGTTTTCGACGAAAAGCCTGGTATCGAGGACATCCCGACTGGGCCGGAAGCCAAGGGAGCTTCGTACTCGTTTACGCCGGTGAAGGTGACCGGGGCGCCGGGCAGCAAGCTCGTCCTGACCGCGTCCACCAACATGGGCTTCGAAGGCTACAAGAGCACGGGCAAGGGAATCCAGTCACGCGTGACCGGTTATCTGCCCGACGGCGAAGTTGCCGGCTTGGACAACAACATCAAGGTCTCGTGTACGGCTGAAGCAGGCTACGTGTTGGGTGAAATCCCGATCACAGGCACGACGGGCACGACGACGACGACATCGTCCGTGACCCCGCCGCCGACGACGACGAC
>CAJCHW010000173.1 GCA_903970125.1 Chlamydiota bacterium | reverse complement strand
TGGCAACGTGCACGCGCAAAAGGCTGCTTGCGCTGGGATTGGCCGGCTGTCCCGCCGATGCCCGCCTCGGCTACGGGCACACCGCGGTGAAGGTGGCCACCGAAGCCGGGGTGCTCTCGGCGCAAGCAAATTTGGCGGCGGTCTTCGGTGGCGCCGAAGGCGAAGCACTGAGCGTGCTGCTTGACGTCAACGTCACCACTCCGGTCTATGGCCGCGTGGTAATTGGAGGCAGACTGCTCTCGGATGCCGGGCCGTTTGGCACGCAGCTGATCACGCCGGTGCCTGCGATCGCCGTGGGCCCGGAAGGCCCCGACGTGGCGATCACGCGGCTGCAGATGACCCTCGGCCCGCGCGGGCTGACCTACTACCGACGGGTCCGCGGCCGCAAGGTGGCCTTCGTGCCCAGCGGCCCCCCCGTACCGAGCCCGTGTCCGCGCGCAGGGTTCCCGTTCGCGGTCGCGCTGACGTTTGCAACCGGCGTGCACGCAAGCGCCCATAGCGTCGTGCCGTGCCCACGCGCGGCCGCGCACCCGCGCGGCACGCGCGTCTAATGACCTTCTGATTCGAGCGCTGTTTCCAAGACCTGGCGGGCCACGGGCGCGGCGCTTTCGCCGCCGAAGCCGTCGCGCACGAGCATCACGCTGACAACCACCGTGGGGTGCTGGGCGGGGGCGAAGGCCGCAAACCAGGCATCCGTGTTGTTGTGTTCGGCGGTGGCGCAGCTTTCACGTTCGGACTCGCTGGTCGCGGCTTCGGCGGCGCCTTCCGTTTCCGCACCGGACCCGGCAGAGCACGTGGTGCCACCGAGTTCCGCCGTGCCCGTCTTGCCGGCCACTTCGACTCCGGGGATGGCGGCGGATGTACCTGTGCCGTACCTGACCACCGCGAGCATGAAGCTGCGCTCGGTTCGTGCCGTCGAGGGCGACATTACGCGCGGGCCGGCGTGCGCCGCGCTACTCGGCCGGTCCAGAAATGTCGGCTGCGGGCGGTGGCCACCGTCGGCAACCGTTGCGGCAACGACCCCCATCTCCAGGGGCGTCGAGAGCACCATGTCCTGGCCGATCGCCGTCGAACCGATGGCGAGTTCGCCTCGAATCTGCGACGCCGGCGGTAGCGTGCTTTCCAGCGCCCCCGGCAGTCCCGCCTTGTGGTTGAAGCCGAAGCGTTCGGCCATCGCCACCAGGCGCTTGGCGCCGAGCTTCGCCCCCAGCGGAGCAAACACCGAGTTACAGGAGACCGCGAACGCTTCTTCGAGGCTGCCGCCGCAGGACTCACCTTTGGAGTTGCGCAGCTGCACCCCGTCGAGCGTGGCCGACGTTGCGTCGGGAAAGTTGGTGTTCGGGTTGGCCACGCCCGCTTCGAGTACCGCCGGCAGCGTGACCATCTTGAAGGTGGACCCAGGAGGCTGGGTGTCGTCGATGCCGATGCCAGCCACTGCCAGCACTTCGCCGGTGCGCGGCCGCATCACGACCACGCCTCCAAACTGGCTTCCGAGCGCGAGCACCGCAGCGCGTTGGATTGCGGGCGAGATCGAAGTCTTGAGCGGCGGAGCCGGCTTGGCGGTCGCTGTTGCGATCACGCGCTGTCCCTCAAGCAGCTGTCCTCCCGGGGTGCCGCGCAGGCGGGTCTCAAAGGCCTGCTCCAGGCCGCTCGTGCCGACAACCGCATTCGTGGGTACGCCTTCGGCTCCGAGCTTGGACCGCTCGGTGCTTGGAATCGGGCCGACCTTGCCGACCACCGCGGTTGCCGCCGATCCAAGCGGCGAGTAGCGTTCGCCCCCCGCCGATCCCGGCGCCGGTGTGCCTTCGGCCAGCACCGAGCCGTCGCGTGCCAGGATCGCGGCGCGCGCGGGCAGCGAGGTGTGGCGTTCCAGGTGCTCGCCCGCTTGCAAGCCCGGGAACAGCAGATCTGAGGTCCACGCGATGCGGGCGTCCGAGTCTTCGCTGCGGACGGGCACGCGCAGATCGGCGGTGATCGTGCCAAACAGCGCTGTGTGCACGTGCATGCGCACGACGACCAGACCGCTGGACTCGTCGTGGAAGTGGATATCCGGCACCACCTTGGTAACCGTGGCCGTGCTCGCCGCGGCCTCGTAGTCGCCGGCGAACTCGCCGGCCGAAATCGAGCGCTGGGCACGCCTGTCGATGTCTGCGTACATAGCGGCCCAGTCGCCGCGCTTCCACGCGCGCACGAAGTTCAGTACGCGCGCGTTGGCGGCCGAGGAGCCGCCTTGGGATCCGAGCACCGCGCCGATCGCAAACGCGAGTACGACGACCACTCCCAGCAGGCGCAGAAGTCCGCGTCGGCGGGCGGCCCCAGGACCGTAGCGCCGCTCTGCGCCGTAAGCCGGTCGACCACCCCCGCGCGCAAGCGCGGCCTGATGGCGAGGAGATGCCGCGGGGGCGCCGGTCCTGCGGTTAGTTGGCATGCCTAAGAATCCGTGACGACAGGCGGGAGCGTAGAGGATGACCGCGAAAGGAGGCGGCATGCACGTTTGTATGCAAAGCCTCGGCGCCGCACCACGCGGTCGGAGCGCTCGCTGGCTCGCGCCGATTAGGCGGCTATAACCGCTAACACGGCCAATGACAGTGATCGACTGGATCATCGTGGCGGTGCTCGTGGTGTTGGGCCTATTTGGGTTTCGCCGCGGCTTCATCGTCGGCGTACTGTCCTTCGGCGGCTTCGTCGGTGGGGCGTTCCTGGGCACCCGCCTGGGGCCACTGCTTTTGCCACGCGGATCGGCCTCGCCTTACGCGCCCGCGTTTGGCCTTGTGGGCGCGCTCTTGGCCGGCGCGATCCTGGCTACCGGCCTTGAGGGTGTGGGCCTGCGCGTACGGCGCATGCTGATCTTCCCCGGTCTGAGTGCGTTCGACGGCCTGCTGGGCGCGGTCTTCAGCGTGGCCGTTGGCCTCGGCATCGTTTGGATCGCGGCGGCGGTAGTCGCCCAGGCGCCGGGACTGGGCTCGCTGCGGGCAACGATCCAGCGCTCTGTGATCCTGCGCGCGCTCAACGACGGCCTGCCGCCATCCGGGCCGATTCTGGACGCGCTTGCGCGTCTGGATCCGCTGCCCCATATCGAGGGCCCGTCGACGACTGCGCTGGCGCCGCCCGACCAGGTGCTTGTGAATTCGCCGGCCGTGCGCGCGGACGCGGGCTCGGTGGTGCGGGTGCTGGGTACCGCTTGTGGCTTGGCGATCGAGGGCTCCGGCTGGGTGGCTGCACCGGGGGTGGTCGTGACCAACGCCCACGTTGTTGCCGGCGAGAGCGACACCGTCGTAGAGGTGGGCGGCGAACTTCCCGAACTGTCCGCACAGGTCGTGGCGTTCAACGCCACCGACGATGTGGCGCTGCTGCGGGTGCCCACGCTCGACCGGCCGTCGCTGCACCTCCGTGCCAATCCGCAGCCAGGCTCTCCCGGCGTGCTCTTGGGCTACCCCGAGGACGGTGGCTTCGATGCGCAGCCGGCGCGTATCGGCGAAACACAGAACGTGGTCACGCAGAACGCATACGGAAATGGGCCCGTGACG
>CAJCHW010000172.1 GCA_903970125.1 Chlamydiota bacterium | reverse complement strand
GGAAAGGCGGTGACCGGAGACATTGACCACGTCGTCGATGCGCCCGATCACCCATAGGTAGCCGTCCTTGTCGCGCCTGGCGGCGTCGCCGACCAGGTAGGTCTCGTTGCCAAAGCGCTTGAAGTAGGTCTCGATGAAGCGCTCGTCCTCCTTGTAGAGCCCGCGCAGCATCGACGGCCACGGGCGCGTCAACACGAGCAGCCCCTGGCCCTCCTGAATCGGCTCACCCGTGGACTCGTCGCGCACCTCGGCCGCGACGCCCGGAAACGGCTGGGTCGCCGAGCCGGGCTTCGTGGCGGTGATGCCCGGCAGCGGCGTGATCATGATCGCGCCGGTCTCGGTCTGCCACCAGGTATCCACGATTGGGCAGCGTTCGCCGCCGATCACCTTGTGGTACCAAAGCCAGGCCTTGGGGTTGATCGGCTCGCCTACCGAGCCCAGCAGTCGCAGCGAGGACAGATCGTGCTTGCCCGGCCACTGGCTGCCCCACTTGATGCAGGCCCTGATCGCGGTGGGAGCGCAGTAGAGGATGCTCACCTTGTAGCGCTCGACGAGCTCCCACCAGATGTCCTTCTCGGGGTAGTCGGGCGCGCCCTCCCACATCACCGACGTGGCTCCATTACAGAGCGGGCCGTAGACGATGTATGAGTGACCGGTGACCCAGCCTACGTCGGCGGCACACCAGTAGACGTCGGTATCGGCCTTCAGATCGAACACGTAGCGGTGTGTGCAGCTCGCGCCCGTGAGATAGCCCCCCGTGGTGTGCAGGATGCCCTTCGGCTTGGCCGTCGAGCCCGACGTGTAGAGGATGTAAAGAGGATGCTCGGCATCCAGCGCCTCGGCCTCGCAAACGGGATTGGCAGCCGCGCAGATCTCGTCATAGAAGACGTCACGGCCCTCCTGCATCTCACAGCCCACGCCCTTGCTGCGGACGACCACGATCTTCTCAAGCGAGGAGAGATCGCCCATCACCTCGTCGACACGCTCCTTGACGGGCGCAGTCCTGCCCTTGCGGGCGGCGCCATCGACGGTGATCAGGACCTTCGCCTCTGAGAACTCCATGCGCTCGCGCACGGCCTCCGCGGAGAAGCCGCCGAAGACGACGTTGTGCGGCGCACCGATCCGCGCGCAGGCGAGCATCGAGACGACGACCTCGGGAATCATCGGCAGGTAGATGCCAACGACGTCGCCGCTGTGTACTCCCAGGTCCTTGAGCGCGCTCGCCAGCCGCTGCACTTCGGCCAGCAGCTCGGCGTAGGTGATGTCGCGCTCGGAGCCGTCCTCGCCGCGCCAGTGAAACGCGACGCGCTCGCCGCGACCGGCCTCGACATGACGATCGAGGCAGTTGTAGGAGACGTTCAGTTTCCCGCCGACAAACCACTTGTAGAAAGGCGGGTTGGAATCGTCGAGTACCTGGTCCCACTCCCTGAACCAGTCAAGCGTGCGCGCCTGTTGGACCCACCAGCCCTCCGGGTCGCGCTCCGCCTTCTCGTACACCGCCGGGTCGCTCAGGAGCGCATTGGCGCGAAACTCCAGCGGCGGCTCGAACTTCTCCACCGCGAGCAGCTCCGCAAGCTCATCGGCGAGCGCGCCCTCGCTGTCGAGGTCCTCGTCGGCTCGTTGTGTCTGGTCAGTCGTCATGGCTTCTCCACTCGCTTCCGTCGGGTTCAACCGGTTAACACGGCCGCTGCCCCACAAGGGCCGGCCCGCCGCGGCTGCCGAATGCTCTGCTCGGCAGCCGCCTTCTCTGTGGACGCCCGGCCAAGGCTAGGACCTGCTGAGCGGCACAACCGGCAGCACCACGTGGCCGAACGTGGAGTTGACCACCGCTGCAGCAGACGCGTACCAAGCGGCCGCGGCCGTCGCTAGCCCGATGTAGCCGCCCCAGTGGGTGACGCTTGCGTGCGGGCCCGTGGCGCCGATCGCGAGCAATATGAACGTGATCGTCAACAGCACGAACACGACCAGCACGGCGCCGCTGGTGCGCAGCGCCGCAATCGTCATGTAGGCGGTGAAGATCGCCCATGCCCATAGGTACACGCCAACCGCGTGGCCGGCGTTGCCGCTGACGTCCTTCACGTAAAAGACCTGGAGCGCCCAGAACGAGATCCAGAATGCCCCAAAGGACGTAAACGCGACCGCGCCGAACGTGTTGCCGGTGCGGAACTCCCACATGCCCGCCAGCACCTGCGCGATGCCGCCGTAGGCGAGCGCGAGACCGAGCACAACCGGTGTGCCCTTGCCGTCAACGAGATTCGAGTTGAACATCGACAGGACGAACGTCGTCATTGCGAACGCACCCAGGCCCAGGGGGCCTGGATCCGCGGGTTTCCAGCCGCTGATCGGAGTGGCTGCGGCTTCTGAAGCACTCTCCGCGACCTCTCTGTGAGTTGCTGATGCCTCCATGGTGCTGATGCCTCCTGTCTCCCGCCCGACGCGGGACGTAGTACCGCGCTTCCGATTGCGACCCCGGGGGGATCCCCACATGCTCGACCCTCCCATTGGATCGTCGAGAATGACGCTAAAGCCATAGCTCGCGTTTTCAAGAGTTCATTCGACGAGCGGGCATCAGGCACGGTGGATGGCGCACCAGACGCGATGAACGGCACCTGCATGCCGCCCGAATGAGCAAGAATGTGGCGGAACGCACATGCAGCTACCCAAGTTCAGTCCAGGAGTGCCCGTCTCGTGAGCTCCCTCGGTCTATGCGTGCTCGCGATCGACGACGAGCGCCCGGCGCTCGAAGACCTTGAGCGGCTGTTGAACAACTCGCCGCGCGTTGACGATGTCGTCTGCGCGAGCAGCGGCGACGATGCCCTGCGACTGCTGGCCAAGCGCCAGTTCGACGCGCTGTTCATAGACGTACGAATGCCCGACCTCGACGGTCTCGAGCTGGCCGGGGTGGTGAGCCGCTTCGCTCAGCCCCCAGCCGTCGTGTTTGTCAGCGCCTATGAGGAGGACGCTGTGGGCGCCTTCAAGCTGCATGCGCTCGACTATCTGATGAAGCCCGTCAGCCGGCGTCGGGTCGACGAGGCACTCGAGCGGATCCTGGACACCAACGAGCCGCGGATGGGACCCGAGCCGATCGTGGACGGGCCAGATGAGATCGTCGCGATCGAGCACGCGCACGGTGGCGCCACAAGTCTCGTGGCGCGGTCCTCCATCCTCTACGTTCAGTCGCATGGCGACTACGTGCGAATCGTCAGCGACGAGAGCCGCTACCTGATGCGCGGACGCCTGTCCGAGATCGAGCGCCGCTGGCAGGCCTATGGCTTTCACAGAGTGCACCGGCGCTACGTGGCAAACCTCCGCCGGGCGGTCGAGCTGCGTCCCACGCTCAACGGGCTGGCCACGATCGTGTTCAGCGACGGCAGCCAGATCCCTGTCGCCCGCCGCGAGGTCTCCGAACTGCGCAAGCGATTGAGGACGTGACCGTGGGCAAGGTGGACGTGAGCGTTCCCACGCGCGCCCCTCCAACGCGCTAGGCCACTTGCTCGACCTGACCCGGCAAGTGGGAGAATCCGTGGACGCGGTTGCGGCCGCCCTCCTTGGCGGCGTAAAGCGCACGGTCGACCTTGCGCAGCAGTTCCTGGGGCTCGCGGGCATCGGCCGGCAGCTCTGCCAGGCCGAGGCTTGCAGAGATCGGACCGACGCCCACCAGTTCGGCATGCTCGATCTCGCTGCGCAGCTTCTCGGCCACGGTCGCTGCGTCGTCGCGGTTGGTGTCCGGCAGCAGCACCAGGAACTCCTCTCCGCCAACACGCGCGGCGAAGTCGCTCGTGCGGATCGTGGAGGTGATGATGCGGCCCACAAGCGCAAGCGCGCGATCGCCGCCCTCGTGGCCATGCTGATCGTTGACTACCTTGAAGTGATCAAGATCGAGCAGGATCGCCGTCAAGGGATTGACGCTGCGGACGGCCTGCGCGGCCAACCGCTTGAAGACCTCATCAGCCGCGCGGCGGTTGGGGAGGCCCGTGAGCGCGTCGCTTGCTGCGCGCCTCTCGGCGATTGCGAGGTTGCGCTGGTTTGCGAGGATCGGCGCCGCCTGGGCGACTGACTCACGCAGGCGAGAGCGCCGGTCGGCGTCGATCGGCTTTCCCGACGTGACCAGCACGGAGCCGATCACTTGCCCGCCGACCAAGAGCGGCTCGCAGGTGGCCGCCCCTTTGATCGCGCCGCATATCTCGCACTCCTGTAGACCATCGTCACCCGGCTCGTGCACGTAGCCGTGGCTGAGGCGGACTGCCAAACACGAGCGTGGAGACATCCGCTCGGTGGTGGACTCCTGCAGCAGTGACTCGCCGCCGCCATGGGTGATCTCCAACCGATCGTCGCTGTTGTTGCTGTTCAGCACCGCGGCACCTGCCCCAGGGATCAGTTTTTCGACGTGGCGGATCAGCAGGCTGCGCGACTCCTCCTCGGACTCAGATGCTTGCAGCAGCTCACGCAGCTCTGCTTGATTGTCCTGACGCGTCTGCTCGGCGCGCGCCAAGCGGCGCGACAACAGCAGCCCGCCCCCTGCCAGCAAGGCCGCAAGCGCTACGGCGACGACCACGGAGACGGCGGTCGCCGCGGACAACCTCTTGCTTCGCTGTTCGTCGAGCGCGCTGTCGAAGGCGGCGTTGGCGGCGCGGAAGCCATCCATCACTTCCTTGCCGCGACGCGCCAAGGCATCGGATTGGGTGTGACCGCTCCGCTCAAGCGTGAGGATGGCAGCCGCAGTTGCGCTATGCCAGCTGCTGGCGCGCTGGGCCTGATCGGCGAGCGACGGCTCGAGTCCTGGGTTTCCCGAAACCAGGGAGCGAAGTTGCGCAAGGCTCGACCCGAAGGCGCTCGTGCCTTCTGTCCAGGGCTGTAGAAACACTCGCTCACGGGTCTGGAAGAAGCCTCTTGCACCGGTCTCCTGGTTGAGCATCGCCGTGAGGAGCCCCTCCGAGGCCACCTGTTCGCGCGCACTAAGTAGGGCGGCGTTTCGCTGCACGGTGGCGGTCGCAAAGACGGCACCGGCAAGCAAGACCACCGGGAGGGCGAGAACAAACGCGATACGTCGAGAAGATCCTAGTTGCATAAGTCATGATCGACGCTTCAACCGATTACTTGACCTGGACACCTGGGATCGACACATGGCGGCCTTGACAGATGCGCCCGCCCGCTGCGCCGCCGCCACAGCGCTGCGCATGGCCAAATGAGGACCGTGACCGCACCGTCAAGCGGCGCCCCGCTCCGGGGGCGCTCAGCTCACGACAACAGTTTGGGCCGTCTGCCCAGGATCACACCGAGCTGCAGGTGTGTGGTGTTGTTCATCGTGTCAGTCGCCGCAACCGGGAACAGGAGTGTCAAGCGCGTCCCTCTCGCCGCAAGGCCGGACAGACGCCGTGTTGCCTGAAGCTCAGGGCTTGCAATCGCAAGACGGACCCTCTTGACGGGGGCCGCGAGCGTGATCGTCAAGGTCTTGTGGTTGGCGCTGACGCTGGAGCTGAACGTGACCGCGCCGACACCTGGGCAGTCACCTTGATGCTGGCGAGGTTCGCCTGCGGGTTCGCGAAGCTCATCCCAGCAGGCGCCGAAATGGCGATCATCTTCAATCGCGGAGCGCCGGTGGTTGTCGTGAGCGCGAGTTTCAGCCTCGGGGTCTCCGCGGGCACGCCGCCCAGCGATCCACCGCCAATCGTCACGCCTCCTCGCTCTCCGGAGAGCGGGACTTCCAGCGGCGCCGTCTGATCCACGCTGGTAAGAGTGACTTTCGCCGAGCGCGCCCCGAGAACGCTGGGCGCGAACTGAACAAACAGCTCGCATGCATCGCCTGGCTGGACCGTTGCCCCGAGGCAGGTGTCTTCGGCGATCGTGTTTGCCTCTGCCGGTGAGCTCGTACCCGCAGCGCTGCGGATGCTCGCCAAAGGTGGCGTCGTCGTCTGCGCCGGCATTCACATGTCTGACATTCCAAGCTTTCCGTATGACGTCTTATGGGGCGAGCGCGGGATTCGCTCCGTCGCCAATCTGACGCGCGAGGATGTGCGCGAGTTTCTTCAGCTGGCGCCACGGGTGCCGGTTCGCACAGACGTTCACCCCTACCCGCTCCAAGACGCCGCAACGGCCCTGGAAGATCTGCGCGGTGGAAGCTTTGAGGGCAGCGCAGTAATCGATCTCGATATGTCACCGCTCCCCTGAAACGCCCTCGGGCCGACCTAAGGCCGCTCGCAACGCCAGTAGCATCAGCCCGCCGCAGCCACCGAGACATACAACGGCAGTTATGCGGGCCCCCAAGGCCGGCACCGCCGTCAGTGCATACCCGTGCAGCAGCGTGGGCAGCAGTTCGAGCCCGATCCAGAACGCGACAAACGCGGTCACCATCTGCAGCAGATAGCCGCTGCGGGCCAGAAGAGTCATAGCAATGCCCACCGCCGCGAACACAGCGAGGATGCCCACAAGGGCGACCTCCGCCACCGGGACACCTGGTCTTCCGTAAAGCTGGCGGGCAGCGCCCCCCACCGCGATCGCGACGAGCAGGATCACAGCAAGGACGCGCGCGACATGCGCGTCAAGCGTGGCTCTGTCGACGCGCCAGGCGGCGACCAGGCACGCGAGCAGCACTGCGATCAACCAGAGCCATACGAGCGACGGATTCTGAGCGTGCCAGAGACCGCCGGAGATCGCGGCAAGGCGCCCATCGACCAGCACCGAGATGCTCCACATACCCACGTAGTGCTCGTTCGGCGCAAGCGCTGTGGTTGTCAGCGCCGCGATCCTGCCGTCGTGCCAGTTGTATTCGTGACCCTCGGTGAGTTTTTGCCAGTGCGGGGCAGCGCTTGGGCTCAGGCTCCCAGGCGGCTTCAGCGACGGAGTCTGATTGAGGTAATACATCTCGGAGCGTTGGTTGACATAAACCCCGGAGGGCGAGAACCGCAGATAGGGGGCGCCGCGGTAGTCCAGGACCTCCACCGTCTCGCTTGGTGCCACATCCAGCCACATGCGCTGGTCACCGTCGACGACCTCGGCGTGCACGCCCGCAGGAGCCGCGTGCACTGAAGCCAGGTAGCTGGTCGCCACGGGGGCAACCGGCCCGTGAGCCGACGCGGTTGCCGTAAACGCAGCAGGCAGCGCGGCGGCCCCCAGGAGCGCGGCTGCGACGCGACCTACTCTCGACGCCGCTCGAGACAGCGCTCGGCCCTCCCCGGCGCCCTACTTCTTTGTGGTGATCTTGAGCGTCTTGCTCGACTTCAACGTCCCGTGCGCGGTCTTGTCGGTCACCAGCAGCAGCGCGCTCAGCTTGCCGTGGTCTTTTTTGAGCAGAGATTTGCCGCTGCCTGTCAACTTGAGCGAGAGGTTTTTCTTGCCCTTCGTGCCGAGCGTGAAATGGCCCGACGCGAGCGTGACGCTCTTGGTGTTCTTGCGCGCCTCGCTGGCGGATCCGGACGGGAGCTCAATCGTGATAGTCACCGAGCATGCAGCCGCGCAGCTGATCGTGAACGTGACCGTGCTGCCGTTGCTCGTCGCCGAGCTGGGCAAAGTCGGCGCCGGCGACGACGGCACTGCATCAAGCTCCTGCAAAAAGGTCTCGGTTCCGGTGCCAGTGTTGTTCTTGTAGCCGAGGAGCAGAGTGCCGTCACCAACGCCCGCGATCACGGGGTTGGCGATCTCACCGACCGCCGGTTGGGACACCAGCACCGGTCCGTCCCAACTGACTCCGCCGTTGGGGCTGTAGTCGACGTGCAGCCCGTCCTGGGACCACATCGCGTAGACGCCGGTGCCGGAGTCGTCGACCACGTCGAGGTCGTCCGCAGTGTCGGTCAGTGAGGCAAGCTGGACCGGGGCGCCGAAGCTGCCCCCGGTGGCCGTTGCCATAAAACGCCGGTAGTCCAACGTGTAGGTCTTTCCAGCTCCGGAGATACCGTCGCCTTCGTTCTCCAAAACGCCCATCCCGTCTGTGCCGCCGCTGGCGATCACGGGGTCTTCCGCAGAGCACGCGAGCAGCGCATACCCCGGCAGGCCCTCGCCGTTGAGCGTGCCCGCGCCGTTGGAGGCGCCATTGACGGTGCCGACAGACACGCCGTATCCCGTGCCGGCACTGTTGACGCACCCTGGGAGGGTCGTATTCGGCCCGGCGTAGTTGTCGCCGACACCAACGACGATGTCAGTACCTTGCGCGGCGGGCGCCGGAGCGGGCTCGGCGCCTACCTCCGAACCAGAGACACCCAGCGGCTTGCGCGGATAAAGGCCGCCATTGCCCTGGTTGCTGTTCTTCGATGCGATCGCGGGCGATTCCGGGCCGCTGAACGGGGAGTCGCTGAAGTAGTCACCGTAGTCGTCCAGCAGGCCCACGTCGGTGTTGCTGAGCGCGACGGCGTTGCCGAACGTGTAGAACAGCGAAACGGGGCTGATGAAGCCCCCGCCGTCCTGGAGGCCCTGGCCGCTGGTCAAGAAGGCCGAGCCGTCTGCCGGTGACTCCCACGCGACGCTTCCTTCCTCCACGGGCGTGCCGATGACGACGACGTCACCGTTGGCAAGCACGACAAGCCCTCCCAGCGAGATCGTGTTGGAGCCCATGATCTTCGGATTCTCGGCGCTGGAAACAGACAGCAGCACCGGGCCACCGCCAGAGCAGCCGCTGGCTCCGGAGGGCAGCACGCAAAGCTCGATACCGCCGCTGCTGTGGGGATTGGACCAGGCGACGAACGTCTCCTTGCTGTCCACGTCGTACGCGACCAGCGGGTCTTCTCCGTACTGCGGAGCACTAAGGGCGATCGGTGAGCTGGCCCCAGCCACGGCTGGGACCATCGCGACGCCCAGTGCGCCGGCCAGGAGCACCAGCACAAATGTTGACGCGCGGCGCGCAGCCGCAAAGGTCCTAACCCGCAAACAAAGCTGCCGCTGCATGTCGTTCTCCCGGTGTCGGTCGCAGATATCTGGGAGGCGGACGCTACCACGCGAATGCCCGGATCATGCCGCGTCCTGCCCGGCTCATGCCCCCGTCCTGCCCGGCTCATGCCCCCGTCCTGGCCGGCTCATGCCCCCGTCCTGGCCGGCTCATGCCCCCGTCCTGGCCGGCTCATGCCGGCTCATGCGCGTGCGGTCGTTATGGTGGTCGGAGCGATGGCGTTCTCCGCACAAGCGGCCCAGGCCGGCGCTGGAAGCTCTGTGAGCACCGCCCTGCCGCCCAGTCGCGATCTGGGGCTGCTGCTCTCGCGGCGTGATGTGCGATTCCTGCTGTACGAGTGGCTGAATGTAGAACGCCTCGGCGATCGAGCTAGGTATTCGGGTCAGTCGCGGGCGGACTTCGACGACGTGCTCGCATTGGCCGAGCGGATTGCCGAGGAGCAGTTCGCTCCGCACAACCGCTCCGCCGATGCCAACGAGCCCCGGCTCGGCGAGGACGGCCGCGTCATCCTCGTCCCGGAGGTCAAACCGGCACTGCAAGCGTTCGCCGAGGCCGGCCTGATCGGCACGAGCATGGATTCGGCAGTTGGCGGCATGCAGCTGCCGCATGTCGTCTCCGCGGCCGCGATGGCATGGTTTCACGCCGCCAACGTGGGCAGCGCGAGCTACGTCATGCTCACGATCGGCGCCGCCAATCTGCTGCTCGCCAACGGGTCGGCTGACCAGGTCGCGACCTGGGTGGCGCCGATGGTCGAGGGTCGTTTCTTCGGCACCATGAGCCTGTCAGAGACGCAGGCAGGCAGTTCACTGGGCGACATCGCCACAAGAGCTGAGCCACAGGACGACGGCTCCTACCGCTTGTTTGGCACGAAGATGTGGATCAGTGGCGGTGAGCACGAGCTCTCTGAGAACATCGTCCATCTGGTGCTCGCCAGGATCGCCGGTGCCCCGCCCGGTACCCGCGGCATCAGCCTCTTCATCGTGCCGCGGTTCCTGCTGGACGAGCGTGGCGAAGTGGGTCCCCGCAACGACGTCGTGCTCGCGGGTCTGAACCACAAGATGGGCTACCGCGGCACCGTCAACACCGTCCTTGGCTTCGGCGAGGGCGCCCACCTACCTGGCGGTCAGCCGGGCGCGGTCGGGTATCTCGTGGGCGAGCCGCACAAGGGACTTTCGTACATGTTTCACATGATGAATGAGGCACGCATCAGCGTTGGCCTCGGCGCTACGGCGCTCGGTTACACCGCGTACCGCAAAGCCCTGAAGTACGCGCGCGAGCGCTCGCAGGGGCGCCCCGTGGTTGCTCGGAACGTCGCCGCGCCGCAGGTGCCAATCATTGAACACTCAGACGTAAAGCGCATGCTGCTCGCGCAAAAGAGTTACGTCGAGGGCGCGCTGGCCCTGGAGTTGTACTGCGCACACCTCGTCGACGAGCAGCTCTGTGCCGATTCACAACAACAGCGCGACTCAATCGGCCTGCTGCTCGAGTTGCTGACGCCGATCGCCAAGAGCTGGCCGTCACAGTGGTGCCTGGCGGCCAACTGGCTCGCGATACAGGTGCACGGCGGCTATGGCTACGCGCGTGAGTACGACGTCGAGCAGCACTACCGCGACAATCGACTGAACGCCATTCACGAGGGCACGATGGGGATCCAGGCGCTCGACCTGCTCGGCCGCAAGGTCGCCATGAATGACGGCGCGGCGCTTGGTCTGCTCGCCGAGAGGATCGCCGCTTGCGTGCAGCACGCCGCGCTGGCAGGCGGCGAGGCAGCCGAGCTGGGCTCCCGACTGCAACTCGCCTGTACGCGTCTGATCGAGGTCACAGCGCAACTCTGGGCGCCGCTCGATGCGCAGCTGGCGCTGGCAAACGCGACGGTGTACCTGGAAGCCTTCGGCCACGTGGTGGTCGCGTGGATCTGGCTGGAACAGTTCCTCACAGCCGCCGACCACGAGGAGCCCTTCTATCAGGGCAAACGACAGGCTGCGCGCTTTTTCTTCAGTTACGAGCTTCCGCGCACGGGGCCACAGTTCGATCTGCTTGCAAGCCTGGATCGGACGAGCCTGGACATGCGCGATTCGTGGTTCTGAGCCCGAACGGGGCTCGAGATCATGTCATCGCGCCGGCCGCCCGTGGCCAGGCCTGTGGCGGCAAACTCACAGGATGGCAACAGGTCGGTGTCAACCCCGTAACAACGCGCGCCCGCGGCCCCATTAGCTTGTGATTCGGGCTCGATCCTTCGCCGCCATCCGCGGACTCCGAGACAGGAAGTCTTAACGGACGGACACGAGGTCCAAGCCAGGTCGCAGTCTCACCGAAGCCCGGCCTCCGTCCGGGCTTCGGGCGTTCTCGGCGTCACTGGCCCGGGCAACCGCTACCGGCAACCGCTACCGTGAACCAGTGCGGGCGTTTGCGTGTGGACATTGCGGCGCGCTCGTGTTCTTTGAGAACACCGTCTGCCTTCGCTGTGACACCCCCCTGCGCTTTGACCCCGAGCGGCTGGCGCTGGTCACGATGGACCAGGGCGAGCCTTGGATCGACTGTGCCAATCGGGGGCTCGCGGGCTGCAACTGGCTGGCTGAGCGCGAAGGGGCGCTGTGCCGCTCGTGTGAGCTGACACGCACACGGCCCAGCAACTCGGACGCCGCGGGCCTCGAGGCGTTCGCGGTGGCAGAGCGCGCCAAGCGCCGTGTACTCGTGCAACTGCTGGAGTTCGGCCTGCCCGGCATCAGGCAAGGTGCGCTCGCCTTTGACCTGCTCTCAAGCGCCCAGCAATCGGTCACGACGGGGCACGCCGACGGGGTGGTCACGATCGATCTCGCGGAGTCCGATGACGTTCGCAGAGAGGCGCGCCGAAGGCAGCTTGGCGAGCCCTACCGGACCATGCTCGGCCATCTGCGCCACGAGCTCGGTCACTACATGCAGCCACTCGTTGTCGTCGGCGACGAGGCGTGGGCGCTATGCCGGGGACTCTTCGGCGACGACCGCAGCGACTACGAGGCGGCGCTTGAGCGCCATTACACCGAAGGCCCACCCGCCGACTGGCAGGAGCGCCACGTAAGTGCTTACGCAGCGATGCACCCGTGGGAGGACTGGGCGGAGACCTTCGCGCACTACCTCCACATCACGGACACGCTGGAGACAGCGCGCGAGTTTGGCGTGCTCATGCAAAGGCCCCGCGCGCTCGGCACCGATGACTCGCAGCCGCCCGTCCCCCCAGCCGACCCAGGCGAGGGCGCGTTTGCCCAGGTGCTCGCAGGCTGGCTGCCGCTCAGCTATGCGCTGAACGCCATCAACCGCAGCATGGGTCGCGACGACCTGTATCCGTTCACGCTCGCGCCCGCAGTGGTTGACAAGCTCTCCTTCGTGCACAGGCGTGTGCTCGACGCCGGGCACGCACCGTAGCGCCACCGCCGCTGCTCCAGGCACCGCCGCCGCGCCCTGCCCTGTGCCCCGCGCCCTGCCCTGTGCCGTGCGATGCGCGCGCGGCAGACGGTCAGATGGTCAGACGGCGGTGGACGCGTCGGTCCGTTCGGCGCGGACCTCAAAGCCGTTCAGCGAGAGCGGTCCAAAGGAAGTGATCAGCGCGACGTCGATCGCGTCCCGGCCGCGACCCACGACGACACGCCCGATGCGGGGGGTGTTGTTGCGCGCGTCGAAGGTGTGCCAGCGGCCATCGAGGTAGGCCTCAAACCAGGCCGCAAAGTCCATCGGTTCCGGTGGCGGCGGAACGCCGATAGCCGGGATGTAGCCGAACACGTACCGCGCGGGAATGTTCAGCGCCCTGCAGAACGTGATCGCCAGATGAGCGAAATCGCGGCAGACGCCCTGGCGGGCCCGGTATGCGTCGGCGGCGGTCGTCCACGGGTTTGATGCGCCAGGCATGAACTCCAGCTCGCGATGGACGTAGTCGACGATCGCCTGCACCCTCGCCCAGCCGGGCGGGAGGTCGCCAAAGCGCTGCCACGCCTCGTGCCCGAGCTCGTCCGGCAGACAAAAGCGGCTGGGCATGATGAAGCTCAGGACCTCGTCCGGCAGCTCCGCCACCAGGATCTCACGCGCGTTTGAGTCGATCAGGTCAGCGGGGTGTGCGATCACCAGCTGCGCCTCGTATGTGATCTGCGAGTCACCGGAGCCGAGCTCAAAGCGCTCGCAGCGGTTGCCGTAGTGGTCCACGTAGCTGTGGTGGTCGCTGGTCGTGTCCCACCGCTCCGCGCTGATCCCAATGCCCGGCTCAAGCGCCGGAGCAACCTGCATGATCGCTGAGGCGGGCACAACCGAGTTCAGTGCGAACCGGCACCCCACGGTCAGTGCGAGCGCTTGCCGGCCCCCAGTGTCGCTGTCTCCCAAAGGCATGTGCTCGCTCATGTGCCTGCTCAGCATGCCACGTCGGACGTGGCAGCCGGGTCCGCGGGACCAGGCCGCCATTCGTCCACCCCACCTACCCACCTCCAGCGTGCAAGCAGAACGGTCGAGAGAGGCTTATGGCCGAACAAACCCCGCTCGTTCCTGCGCGTCCGCTTGGCCATTGGGCGCGGCTCGGCACACCCGCCACGCTCGGCATCGCCGCCGGCCTCGTCGGCGTGATCACCGGGCTCCGCCTTTCCGGCCCCTCCAGCAGCGATACAGGCAGCCTGCTGTACGTCTTGCCGATCGCTTTCCTCGCATTGCGCTTCGGCCTCCGTGGCGGGCTAATCGCCGCGGTGCTCACTCTCGCGCTCGTCGAGGTCGTGGACGTCTTCGATCACTATCACTCGTCGGTCGGAACCCAGGCCGACGTCTATCGCGCGGTTGGGTTCCTGCTTCTCGGCGCGCTCGTGGGCACATTTGTTGACCGCCACCGCAAGCTCGACCGGCAGGCCTCGAGCTATTACGACGAGTCGCTTGACATGCTCGCGACGGCCAACGTCGATGGCCGCTTCACGCACGTCAACCCGGCCTGGGAGCGAACCCTTGGCCATTCGGCCGAGACCATGTGCTCGCGGCCGTTCATCGAGTTCGTGCACCCGGATGACCGCGCAGCAAGCCTTGCCGCGGCAGCGCCGGTACTCACTGGTTCGGGCAACAGGGCTCACGAGTCCGCGAACAACGCTCACTTCCGCAATCGCTATCGCGCCGCCAATGGGACATACCGCTGGCTGGAGTGGACCGCTGTCCGTACTCACGAGGGCGTCATCCACGCCGCCGCACGCGACGTCACGCTGCAGCACAACGCCGAGCTCGCCGTCGAGGTCTCCCGCGCAGAGACCTTGCAGCGATTGGCGCTGGCCGCTGAGTACCGCGACGACGACACCTTTCGCCACACCGAACGCGTGGGCGCCGCGGCGGCGGACATTGGCATGGCGCTCGGTCTCTGCGCCGCCGAGACCCGACTGCTGGGGGAAGCGGCGCCGCTGCACGACGTCGGCAAGCTCGCGATCTCAGACGCGATCCTGCTCAAGCCCGGGTCCCTGACCACCGCTGAGTACGAGACGATGAAGACGCACACGACGCTGGGCGCACGCCTGCTGTCGGGGTCAAACTCGCCCGTGCTGCAGGCCGCGACGGTGATCGCTGCAAGCCATCACGAGCGCTGGGACGGCACAGGCTATCCCGCCGGTCTCGGCGGCGAGGCGATACCGCTGGAGGGCCGCGTGACGGCGGTCGCCGATGTGTTTGACGCGCTCACCCACGCCCGGCCATACAAGTCGGCTTGGACCAACGAGCAGGCGATCGCGGAGATCCGCCGCACGTCCGGGACCCAGTTTGACCCGCGTGTGGTTGACGCGTTTCTCGTGACGCGCCACGGCGGCGCGGTCGCTGCGCGGATTCCCCGCACCTATCCAGGTCGCCGTGTGCTCGACTCGGCATTCGACCCGGCCACTCCGCCGCACCAGCGGACGGTTGCGCTGGCCGCAGCGCCGAGCCGATGAGCGGCCAGGCTGCGGTGCTAGCCTCGTATCAAGACTTCATTGGCCATCTTTCGATAGCGGTAACCGGCGAAGTCGCTGCCGTGGCCTGCGTGCTGAGCGCGACCCATCGAGCTACAACGTGAGCCGCAGAAAACTGATAATCCCGGTCGGCGCGTGTGTCCTGACGCTGTTGGCGATGGGGGCGGTGTCGCTGCTGCTTGCCAGGGCGGACGCAGGCCGCAGAGCGCAGGTGACAATCGGCGCGATGAGGCTGTCGCTATCCAGTCTGCAGTCCGCACCCTTCGACGGCGGGCCCGCCCCAGGCGGGGCTCCGTCCGAG
>CAJCHW010000171.1 GCA_903970125.1 Chlamydiota bacterium | reverse complement strand
GAGCTATACCCAGAAGTTGTGGATGCGCGTGAAGAGGAAGGCGGCGTACCTTCCCGGTTGATCAAGACCGACCGCCGTGAGGCGGGAAAGGAAGGCACGCCATGCAGAATGTTCGCACGCTCCCCGTCGGGGAGGATGATCAAGGGGTTCGGGTTACGCTCGATGACTTGGCCCGTGAGGGCGCTCGGCGGATGATCGCCGCGGCGCTCGAGGTCGAGGTTGACGAGTACGTCGGCTCGTTCGTGGAGGAGGTCGACGAGGACGGACGGCGGCTGGTCGTCCGTAATGGTCGCGCGCGGGAGCGGCGGGTGACGGTCGGCTCGGGCACCGTCCCGCTCAGGGCGCCGCGGGTCAACGACAAGCGCGTTGATGAGGAGAGCGGCGAGCGCAAGCGGTTTAGCTCGCGGATCCTGCCGGCGTACGCCAGGCGGTCGCCGAAGGTGACCGAGGTGTTGCCCATCCTTTACCTGCACGGGCTTTCGACGGGGGATTTCGGGCCCGCGCTGCGGGACCTGCTCGGTGAGGACGCCTCGGGGCTGTCGGCGAGCTCGATCCAGCGCCTGACCGAGGTCTGGCAGGCCGAGCACGCCGCGTTCCGCGCCAGGGAGCTGCGGTTTCACCGCTACGCCTATCTGTTCGTCGACGGCGTCAACGTCGCCGTTCGGCTCGGCGAGGACCCGAGGCTGTGCGTGCTGGTCGTGATCGGCGTCCGTGAGGACGGCTGCAAGGAGCTGCTCGCGGTCGAGGACGGTTACCGAGAGTCCGCCGACTCTTGGAGCGCGGTGTTTCGTGATCTGCGCGACCGGGGGATGAGCGAGCCGAAGCTGATGACCGGTGACGGCGCGCTCGGAGCGTGGGCCGCGCTCAGGAGTGTGTTCCCCGCCACCGGGGAGCAGCGCTGCTGGGTGCACAAGACAGCGAACGTCCTGGACGCGCTGCCGAAGCGGCTGCAGCCGCGCGCAAAGACGCTGCTGCACGAGATGGCCGAGGCTCCCTCCCGGGCGGACGCTCGCAAGGCGCTGGAGCGCTTCCGCGGAGAGTTCGACGCCAAGTACCCGAAGGCCGTTGCGAAGCTCGACAACGACTGGGACGCGCTCACTGCGTTCTTTGACTTCCCGGCCGAGCACTGGCGGCACCTGCGCACGACGAATCCGATCGAGAGCAGCTTCGCGACCGTGAAGCTCCGCACCAGGGTCACCAAGGGCGCCGGCTCCAAGAAGGCCGCGCTCGCGATGGCCTACAAGCTCTTGGACGCCGCCCAGGAGCGCTGGCGGCGCTTCAATGGCCACGAGCTCGTCACCGACGTGCTCGAAGACGTGAAGTTCAAGGACGGCATCAAGGTCACAGACGACGAAACCAAAACGACAGACGAGAAGGTCGCCGCCTGAGAAATCTCATGCAGCCATCCACAACATTTGACAATTGCTCCCGCTGGGCGGGAGAGTCGTAAAGATCGCGTGCCGCTATCAGCAGTTCCGTGCAGTGCAACGCTCGATAAACCGATTGACCTCTGGGGCGACGCGTATCGAGGACGGGGAGTTTGACCGCCGGGGCGGGATCGTTTGGCACACGCAGGGATCAGGAAAGAGCCTCACGATGGTCTTTCTTATCCGCAAGATGCGGACGCTACGGTCGGTGCGGCGGTTCAAGGTAGTCGTGGTGACTGATCGCACCGACTTGCAGCGGCAGCTGAGCGACACAGCTGCGCTCACGGGCGAGTCCGTTGACGTTGGACGATCGGTCGCGAAGGTCAAGGAGCTATTGGCGCGCCCTGGGCCTGGGCTTGTGTTCGCGATGATCCAGAAGTACCGCGAGGCGAGTTCTGAGTTCGCGGGTGAGAAGGACGTGACTGCGGACACGTCTGCGGAGAAGGAAGCCTTCGGGCTACTCAATGAGAGCGATGCGATCGTCGTTCTCGTTGATGAGGCGCATCGCTCGCACACGAGCGGGCTGCATGCCAACTTGCTCCAGGCGCTGCCGAACTGTGCACGCATCGGCTTTACGGGCACGCCGATAGTGATGGGTGCGAAGAAGCGCACGCACGAGATCTTTGGGGAGTTCATCGACACCTACACGCTTCGCGAATCGCAGGCCGACGGTGCGACGGTGCCGATCCTTTATGAGGGGCGCACGACGCGCGGCGCCGTCACGGAGGGGCGAGACCTCGACGCCCTCTCTGCCAATGTCGTGTGAGACGCTCATGACCCAGCAATTACTGAGTCTCGAGGGCGAGAACGGAGCACGACAAGATGTTGCAGTCAAACCACGATGGTGCCGGTGGCCGCGTAGTGGAGCGAGCCGAAGGCGAGCACAACGCAGCGGCCACCGGCAGCTCGACGCCGAACGGGGTCCCCGACCCCGAGCTGGTCGACCGGCCGACTCGGCGGCGCTTTAGCGCCGAATACAAGGTCGACATCCTGCGCAAGGCCGACGCCTGCGGCGCGTCGGGCGAGATCGCCGCGCTGTTGCGCAGCGAGGGCCTTTACTCCTCGCATCTGGCCACCTGGCGCAAGCAGCGCGAAGCGGGGTCGCTGGCGGCGCTGTCGACCCCACGTGGACGCAAGGCGCCTGACCCGCTGATCGCCGAGAACGCCAAGCTGCTGCGGCGTGCCGAGCACGCTGAGTCAGACCTGGCCAAGGCGCGCAAGGTGATCGAGATCCAGGGAAACGTCTTGGCGCTCTCGGAGCAGCTGCTCTCCACCGAGGACGCGGGCCATCCCGGGAGCACAGGGCGATGATCGCCGCGACCGTCGAGGAGCTCACGCCGGTCATCGGCACCAGACCGGCATGCCGGGCGCTGGGAGCGTCGGTGGCGAGCGTGTATCGCCGCCGCCGGCCGTCGTCACCCAGACCGCAAAAGCCACGACCACGGCCGGCCAGGGCGCTGTCGGAGGCCGAGCGCGCCGAGCTGCTGGACGTCCTGCACTCAGAACGCTTTGTCGACGCCTCCCCGGCGCAGGTCTGGGCGACGTTGCTTGACGAGGGCCGCTACCTGGCCTCTGAGCGCACGATGTATCGCGTGCTCGGAGCTGCCGGTGAGGTCTCAGAGCGCCGCAACCAACTCACCCACCCGCCCTATGCCAAGCCCGAACTGCTCGCCGAGGGACCCAACGAAGTCTGGTCCTGGGACATCTCAAAGCTCAAGGGCCCGGCCAAGTGGACCCACTTTCACCTCTACGTGA
>CAJCHW010000170.1 GCA_903970125.1 Chlamydiota bacterium | reverse complement strand
AGCTCGCAATCGCCAAAGGGCCGCAGCTTGGCGCACTGCTCGAGGGGTTGCGCGAGGCGCAGTACGTCGGTGACGTGGGGACACGCGAGGCCGCTCTTGCCCACGCCCGCAACGTGCTGGCAGCGGCGCGCCCGCGCGCGTAGGCTTAGGCCTCGATGGCTGCCGATCCGGCGTGCGTGTTCTGCAGGATCCTCGCGGGCGAGTTGCCCGCCACGATCGTCGCTGAAGACGAGCGCACGATCGCGATCATGGACATCAACCCGGCCACACGTGGCCACATGCTCGTGATCACGCGCGAGCACCACGCAGACCTTCTGTCGATCGATCCCGAGGACCTCAAGGCGGCGACGCTCGCGGCCAAGGGTCTCGCCCACCGCGCCTCCGACGCACTCGGCGCTGACGGCGTGAACGTCTTGAACTCTTGCGGCGCGGCGGCTTGGCAGACCGTGTTTCACTTCCACATCCACGTCGTTCCTCGCTACCACGACGACCCGCTGAAGTTGCCCTGGGTGCCGGCGCCAGGCGATCCGGGTGAGATTGCCACGGCCGCGGATTTGCTCAGGGGCGCAGCGTGAGCGGGCTCGGGCTCGGGCCGCGCGGCCGCCGCAAAGCGGGCCCCTGCGGCGGTGATCGCCTTCGCCTTTTGGCCCGATCGTTGCAGCGTCGATCTGTTCACAGCGCTACATTGCCGCTCTAACCGTGTTCAGGTCTCCGATGCTCACAGTCAAACGTGTCCTGCCGGCGCTCGCTGCGGCGATGACGTGCGGGCTTGCGGTGCCGGCGATCGCGCCTGCCAAGCTGACAGAAGTTGGCGTGATCGAACACACCACGCCGGAAACGGTGCCGAGCTGTCCGGGTAACCCCTGCCTGGCTGTCAGCCGTACCACGGGTTTTCAGCTGGAGGTCGACACCACCACCGACCCGGTCAAGATCCCGCGCGAAGGCACCATTGTTGCCTGGACGATCACGCTGAGCAAGCCGACGTCCAGCCAGGCCACGTTCTTCAATGAACACGAGGGCGGCCCGGCGTCGGCCCAGCTCGGGATCCTGGCCCCGAAGGTCAAGGGCACGACCAAGCACAGCGCCACGACCAAGACCGAAGGTGCGACCAAGACCGAAGGTGCGACCAGGTCCTCCAAGAAAACGTCCAAGAAGAAGGCACCCACGGAAACCGAACCGACCGAATACACGCTCGTGGCGACGAGCCCGGTCGTGGAACTTGAACCGTACTTCGGCGAGACGGCGCAGTTCCCGCTGGAAACTACGATGAAGGTTCAGCCGGGCGACATCGTCGCTTTGACCGTGCCCACATGGGCGCCGGCGCTCGCGCTGGGCTTTGGCAAGACGACGGGCTGGCGCGCGAGCAGACCCAAGTCGGGCTGCGCGGAAACCAGTGTGCAGACGGCGCATCTGAAGGTGGGCGTCAACAGGCCCTAC
This sequence comes from Chlamydiota bacterium, assembly GCA_903970125.1. Taxonomy (GTDB): domain Bacteria; phylum Actinomycetota; class Thermoleophilia; order Solirubrobacterales; family Solirubrobacteraceae; genus Palsa-744. The sequence continues at coordinate 1,512 of CAJCHW010000170.1, read as the reverse complement.
CAGTGCATCTACCACGAAGCGCGCCTGACCTACTCGGCCACGCTGATCTCGACGCCCTAAAGGGCTGAGGCGGCGCCAGCGCCGGCAGCCGTGCCCTCAGGGGGCGCTTGCGCCACCGGCTGAGCCTTCGTCGGTCGCGGCACCGGAGTCCGCAGTCGTTCCTGTCCCTGGCGCGGACGCTCCCCCGGAGGCGGCTTCAGAGACTCCCGTGCCCGTGGCACCGGCGGATTCCGCCGAGGACCCCGCCGACGCTTCCGCCGATGACGCCTGGCGTTCTGAGGCTTCGCTGAGTTCGGTCGAGGACAGCACCGTCACGCGGGTCTTCTTGGCGCCTGCATTTTCAGCCGCGTGGGATTCCGGCGGCGTGATTTCAGGAGTGTTGCTGGGGGGTATGTCGGAGACCTTGGTCGAGCTGCCGCAGGCGCTGACGCCAAGCACTACGGCGACAGTTGCCGCCGCTAGTGGCACTCGCCTCACTGGTCAGGCGGTCCCATCCGACGCCCGCACGTGGGGCAGTCGTTCAGGTCTATCTGCGAAAGCTGCTGGCACCAGGGGCAGAAGCGCAGCGTCTCGGGCGTCCATGGCAGTTTTGACTGCGATGGCGCTACGGGTACGAGCTTGCCGACGACTTCCAGCGGCTCGCCGGTGTCGCGATCGACGTACACCTTGCCCGGCTCGGCCTCCAGGATCACCTCGCGCGCGCTTGACGGGTTTCTGAGTCGATATCGCTGGCTTGAACTCACGGGGGCACTTTAGCGCCACGTGCGGTCTACTGGGCGCCTGCTCGCGATCCGCCGCATTTGGCGTGGCACTGAAAGCCCCGGTGCGCCGCTCCCGTGGCCGGTAGTGTGCGCGGCCGAGGCCGGTCTGTCATGCGCATCCTGATCTTTCACGGCTACCTGCTGGCGGGCACGGGCTCAAACGTCTACAACGCAAACCTTGCCGCGGCACTTGTGCACCGGGGCCACGAGGTGCACCTGTTCTGCCAGGACCGCCATCCCGAGCAGCAGGGCTTTGTCGATGCGATCGGCGACTGGGACGCCGGTCACTTGAGCGTGCATGCGCTGCATGAGCGGGTGCGGTGCACGACTTATCGTCCGGACATAGGGCCGATCCTGCCGGTGTACGTAAAGGACCGTTACGAGGGCATCGAGGCGCGCACCTTCGGCGAGTGCACTGACCCTGAGCTTGAGCGTTATCTCACCGCGAATGTGGCGGCCGTGCGCGACGTGACCGCAGCGGTTGAGCCGGAACTCGCGCTGGCCAACCACCTGGTGATGGGTCCTGTCATCCTGGCGCGGGCGCTGGCGGGCGCGGTTCCCTATGCGGTCAAGATCCACGGCAGCGCACTTGAGTACACGGTCAAGCCGGAGCCGGACCGATTCCTGGGACTTGCGCGCGAGGGTCTGGCCAGCGCTCGCACGATACTCGTCGGCTCTTTGCACACAGCTGGGAGCCTGTGGGAGACCATCGACGACCCCGACCTCCCCCGCCGCACCCGTTTGGGCCCAC
>CAJCHW010000169.1 GCA_903970125.1 Chlamydiota bacterium | reverse complement strand
CCAGCGGCGAGGCCGGCCAGGGGCATCTGCTGTGGCTGGAACACTCGACCTGGCTGGTGTCGATCCCACCGGTCGGCAACCCCTTCGACAAAAGAAGTGAAGCGATCGTCAGGCACGTGAGCGCGGTGCGCGCGCCGTTTCCAGTGGCCGTGGGCGGGCTGACGGCATGGTTCAAGGCTCAGCTGGGGTCCATCCACTCGCATCTGCCCGTCGCGCTCGTGGTCGTGGCCGCGATGATGTTCGCCACGATCTTTGCGCTCACGGGGTCCGTGGTGCTGCCATTCCAAACGCTTCTGATGAACCTGCTCACGCTCTGGTTCACCACGGGCATCCTCGTGCTCGGCTTCCAGAAGGGATGGCTGACGGGGGTGCTCGACTTCCGCTCGACCAAGGGCCTTGAACCGTCGAATCTGGTCGTGCTGTTCACGCTCGCGTTTGCGCTCGCAAGCGACTACGGCGTGTTCCTGCTGGGGCGCATCAAGGAGGCCCACGACGCCGGCCTGCCCGACCGCGAGGCGATCGCGCAAGGACTGGAGCGCACGGGGCGCCTGGTCACCGCCGCGGCGCTTTTGTTCTGCGTCGCGATGGGCGCGCTTGCGAGCGCGAGCGTGCTCTCGCTCAAGGAGCTGGGGTTCGGCGCCGCACTGGCCGTGGCGATCGATGCGAGCATCGTGCGCGCGATGCTCGTGCCGTCGGTGATGGCGATCATGGGTCGCTGGAACTGGGCTGCGCCGCGCTGGATGCGTCGCTTGCACTCCCACATTGGCATCTCCGAGGGCGGTGCAAGCATGTCCGCAGGAGCGCTTCCCGTGGGCGCCCAGCCGCCGGCTGTGGACTCCGAGCGAGTGCCTCCGTCCTCGCCCGTGCTGTGAGCAGATACCCCTGCGAATAGGCACTTTTTGGGTCACGATCGGCCCGCGCGGCGGCGCCCCGGCAAGCCTTGCGCAGCCGTTTTGCGATTGCTAGACTTCGCGCATGGAGGATGGACAAGGACGTCGGACGGTGATCTTCGACCCGTCCCCGGACGGGATCAGCACCCCCAACAAGGCTCGCATTGCGTCCGTGGGGCGTTGGCTGCCGCCCACACAGCTCACCACCGAGGAGCTGATGGCGTCAACCCGCCACAACACCAAGATCGACCTCCAGCGCTACACGGGAGTGCGCGAGCGTCGCGTCCTCAACGGCGAAGGCGATTCACACTCGCTCGCGCTCAACGCCGCCCGCGACGCGCTTGAGCACTCAGACCTTGCGCCCGGCGACATCGACGCATTCATCGGCTGCTCCATCACCCGCTCGCGCGGCTCCGATGCCAAGACCTGGGGGCTTGAGCCGCCACTGGGCAAGGTGATCGCACAGGAGCTGGGCGCGCCGAACGCGATCTCGTTTGACGTCAGCAATGCATGCGCGGGGATGCTCACAGGACTGTTCGTGCTCTGCAATCTGGTGCGCCAAGGCGTGATCCGCAGGGGCATGGCCGTCAGCGGCGAGAACATCTTTCCGCTCGCGCGCAACGCCACGGGCCACGTGCGCAACCTGCTCAGCCGTGAGCTGGCGTCGCTCACGGTCGGCGATGCCGGGGGGGCCGTAATCGTCGAACAGACGCAGGACCCCGACACCCCCGACGTCCTCTTCTGCATGGCCACGGTCGCCAAGCACAGCCGGCTGTGTATAGCCCACCTCGAACACGACGACCCCGGCGCGCGCATGTTCACGCGCCCCGTGGCGCTGCACAACGCGGCAATGAAGAACATGCCGATCGTCTACCAGCAGCTGCTTGAAACCATGGGGCTCCCGCTTGAAGCGATGCACCACGTGATCCCGCACCAGACCTCCAAGGCAGCGATCAAGACGGGGATCAGGAAGATCAGCGAGCACCTCAGCCAGCACCATCTCGGCCAGCAGCTTCACAGCCACGCCGTTGTGACCGTGGACCGCTATGGAAACACTGCCTCCACCAGCCATACGGTTGCATTCGTCGAGGAGCTCGACAACCAGACGGTCAAGCCGGGGGAACGGGTCGTGATGCTGGCCCTCGCGTCGGGGCTGGTTATCGGCGCGATGGTGTTCACGGCAGACGAGGCGCTCGTCGCCAGCCGCGCTCCAAACGCCGCGGGCGCGGTTGCGGACACCGACGGGCACCCTGGCGCCGCCACGAACGGCGCATCCAACTTCAAGGAAAATTCCAATGAGAACACGACACTGGTGGGGAGCCATGCCGACAACAATTGATGGAATCACTGTGACCAAGGGCCGCCGCGTGCTGCGCGCGCCGAGCGGCCTGCGCCTCGCGGTCAAAGCAGGACGCGGAGCACTGAGCAGCACCGGTCGTACACCGGGCGACACCGACCTGCTGCTCAACGCCGGCATCTACCACGAGCGTCAGATCGGCGAGCCCGCGATCGCGGCTCTGATCCAGGACGACTTGGGCGCCAATACGGATGACGTCAGCCTGGACCACCGCACCACTTTCTCCTTTGACGTCGTCAACGGCTCCTGCGGCGTGCTCTCGAGCATCCAGATCGCAGACGGCTTTTTGACCACGCGCACGATCGAAACCGCGCTCGTGGTGGCCAGCGACGTCAGCCCGGGCCGCAAGCTCTCGCCGAACTTCCCCTACAGCCCGGCGGGCGGTGCGCTCGTGTGCGGCTGGACCGACGACGACACGCGCGGGCTGGGGACGGTCCGCTGGCACGACTCGCCCGACGGCGGCGCCTCCTTTCACTCCGAAGGCGAATACCCCAACGGGCGCAATATCATCGCCATCCACGAAGACCCCTCGTTTGCCGAAAAGGCAGGCGCAGCGGCGGCGACGGCGGCCGAAGAGGTGCTCGCCGAGGACAAGCTCTCAAGCGACGACATCGACCTGTTCATCGCGAGCCCCGGAGTGCCCAAGTTCACGCAGGTGCTGATTGACAGGCTCGGGGACATCGGCGACAGGCTCATCAGCGCCGAGGAGACGCTGCACACGGTCGGTTTCGTGGAGGCGTTGGAGCAGGCTGTGAGCACGGGCCGTTGGGCAAGCGCCAAGACGGTCCTGTTTGTCTGTGGAGCCGCGGGCGTGACCGGCGGCGCCGCCATCTATCGGCCCTGATCGCGGGCTCCCGCAGTGGCACGCATC
>CAJCHW010000168.1 GCA_903970125.1 Chlamydiota bacterium | reverse complement strand
CCGCCGAGGTGCCCGCTGCGCCCGCCGCAGTCCCCGCAGCGAAGGCCCCCCCAGCAGCCCCCGCCGCAGCTGCCGCAGCTGCCGCAGCCGAGGCCCCCGCAGCCGCGGTCCGGACTCCGGGACCCGCTACGGCCGCCGGCGCTCACGCGGCGTCGTTTGCAGGCGCACCGTCGGAGACCGCGCACAATGCCGCCATGGCTGCAGGTGCCATCGCCAACGGCTACATCCCCGACGCCCAGTCAAGCGGCGCAGGCGCCGGCGCGAGCGCGTTCAACGCGCTCCTGGACCGTCCCGAGATCGCCGTCGGCGCAGCCTTTGCATGCGGGCTTTTGCTGCGCGCCCTGCTACGACGCAGGAAGCGCTCGTGAGCGCCCCAGAGCACACTCCTGTGACGCCCGAGTCCGACGGCTCGCACTCGCGCGGCCCGCGGGGGCAGGGCGCAAACCAGAACATCGCCACGGCGATCACCGATGTGTCCGAGCGCGCACTGCTGCTCGTGCACGAAGAGATCGAGCTTGCCAAGGCGGAGGTCTCCGAAAAGGTCGGCAAGCTGTTGAAGGGCACGATCGTGGCCGCCGCCGCCGGCGTGTTCGTGATCGCAGCGATCCAGTTCGTGCTTGTGGGGCTCGCGCTGCTCGTCTGGTGGGCGCTGCCATTCATCGGCGAAACCGAATACTTCTGGGGCTTCTTCATCGTCGCCGCGGCGCTGCTCCTGCTGGCGGCCTTGGCCGGTGTGATCGCTGCCAAGGCGGTCAAGTCCGGCGCGCCCCCCGTGCCGAGCATGGCGCTTGAGGAGGCGCGCAAGATCCGCGGTTCCGTGGGTGCCATGCCGACCGCTGCGTCCCCATCGGACCCCGGGTATGGCACCGCTGCCAACCCGCCATCGAGCCCAGCGGCGTAGGGGCAATCACGATGTCGCGACGCTCAACCGATGAGATCCGGTCCTCAATCGAGGCCAATCGCGCCCAGCTTGAGCTCTCCGTGGTGCGCTTGCGCGGCGAAGTCGCCGAGTTGACTGACTGGCGCCGTCAGATAACGCGCCACAAGCGTGAGGTCTATGCGGGAGCCGCCATCGCCGGGTTCCTGCTCGGGGGGCTTTTGATCCCCCGTCGCCGCAAGCGCTGAAAGCACCGCGTGCGGCGCCTGGCTGCTTCTCAGCTGGCCAGCTCGCGCGGGATTGCACCCACGCCCAGTAGCCCTGGGCCGGTGTACGTGCCGATCACCGGCCCCACTTCGGAGACGAACAGGGGCTCTGAGCCGAAGATCTCGCGACAGCGCTCCACCAGGCGCTCGGTCTGTGCGCCGGCGAGGATGTGCTGCACAGCCCAGCCGTCTGCGCCCCTGGCGTGCAGTTCGCCCGCAAAGCGCACCATGCGCTCAAACGCACGCCCCGCCGTGCGCACCCGCTCGATCGGCGTGATCTCATAGCCAAGCGTCAGGATGGGCTTGATCTGCATCGTCGTTCCAAGCCACGCCTGGGCACGCCCAATGCGTCCGCCTCTGCGCAAGTACTCAAGCGTGTCCAAGCAGAACCAGATTTCCAGCCCCTTGCGTGCCTGGTGCACGCGCTCGACCACCTCGGCCTTGCTGGCGCCCCCATTGGCGGCAGCAGCTGCGGCAAGCAGGACGAGGCCGAGCCCGCCGCACCCTGTCTCGCTGTCGATCACCTCAATTGCGTGCGGATGACCGCGCTCGGCGATGATCGTCTGGGCTTGGCGTGCCGCTTGCACGGTTCCCGAGATGCCACCCGCGAGATGCACCGAGACGATTTCCTGACCGGCCTCGATCAGGGGCTCCCACACGGCCAGAAAGTCCCCAATCGACGGCTGCGAGGTGGTGGGCAGCTCGTTCGCCGTGCGCAAGCGCTCGTAGAAGTCCGCGAATCCGTCCATCCCAAGCTCGGGCGTGGACTGCTCGCCCCAGCCCAGGTACAGGCTGACCTGGTGGATGCCCTTGGCATCGGCCAGCTCGCGCGGCAAATAGTTGGTGCTGTCGGTCGAGATTGCAACGCCGCCCATGGCCGGCGCACCCTACAGCAACAGCACCGCTTCCCGGACGGCTATCTGGGCGCGGTCACTGCGCGGTCACCCTTGACAGCCTTTCGCCGCGGGACCCTTCAGCCGCCGGTCCAGCCGGCGACGCTCAGCTCAGGTGGTTCTCGACGGGCGTGAAGCCGGACGCTTGCGCAACGTTGTCCTGCGAGGCCTGTGCGTCGGAGCAATCCGCGGCGCCCTGCTCACCCAACAGCTCCGCAAGCTCGCCGGAGTCGAGCATCTCGGTCACGATGTCGCAGCCGCCCACGAGCTCGCCGCCCACAAACAGCTGTGGAATCGTCGGCCAGCTTGAGAGTGCTGTCAGCTCCTGGCGGATGCGCGGATCCGCAAGCACGTCCACCGATGCAAACGGGGTGCCCACGGCCTCCAGGCTCGCCACGGTGCGCGCGGAGAAGCCGCACGCAGGCGCTTCCGGAGTCCCCTTCATGAACAGGATCACCTCGTTGGCAGCGATCGCCTCGCTGATCTGGTCGCGCAGCACGTTGGGCTGGCCGGCTGCGGCGACGTCGGTGCTTGCGGCGTTTGCCTGTGCTGAGTTCATTTCCACGCTCCTAGGTGGTGGCAGGCTGCGAGCGGTGCGCTCTCCAGAGGCCTACCGTAGCCGCAACAGCGGGCTTTCCCAACCCCTATGTGCCGCAGCAATCACGACTCGCATGCCCATCCGCCGGTACGGCCTGTGATGGGGGCGCGCGAACGCTAAGCCGGCTCGGCCGCCGGCGG
>CAJCHW010000167.1 GCA_903970125.1 Chlamydiota bacterium | reverse complement strand
CGGCGAGTCGCCGCCAACCTTCGGCGGCCCCTCACCGCGCAGCCGTTGCACGGTCCCGTGCCGAGTGCCCGGACGTACGCGTAAGGTCTTCATGCCCGTGAGCGTGGGCACCTTGATCTCTGCGCCCCGCAACGCCTCGGGAATGCTCAAGGGGACATCGACCTGGACGTCGTCGCCTTTGCGCGCGAACACCGGCGACGGCGTCACGTGCGTGACCAGGAAGAGATCACCGTGGGGACCGCCGTTGCGGCCCGCCTCGCCCTTGCCCGCGAGGCGGATGCGGCTGCCATCCTTGACCCCTGCCGGGATGTTGACGCGAAGGTTGCGCACGGTGCGCACCGCGCCCGAGCCCTCGCACGTTGGGCATGGATCCTCGATGATCGTCCCCGAGCCGTGGCATAGCGAGCAGGGGCGCGACAGCGAGAAGGGGCCCTGACCCTCGGTCTCGATGCCCCTTCCCTTGCACCGCGGGCACACCTTCGGAGTCGTGCCCGGCTTGGCGCCGGAACCGTGGCAGGTGGGGCAGCGCTGATGCGTGGGCACCGACAGTGGCATCTGTGCACCCTGCAGAGCTTGGTCGAAGGAAAGCTGGACCTGCGCTTCCAGGTCTGCTCCGCGCTCGGAAGCAGGACGTGTCTGGCCGCCCCCGGGTCCGCGTCTCGCCGCTCCGCCGAAGAGGTTCGAGAGGATGTCGCCCATCCCGCCGGCGCCGAAGTCAAATCCTTGAAATCCACCCGCGCCCGGACCTCCGGGACCAGTCGCGCGAAACGGGCCTGTGCCAGCGTCGTACTCCGCGCGTTTCTTTGCGTCCGAGAGCACATCGTAGGCCTGCGAGATGTCCTTGAAGCGTGCTTCGGCGTCCTTGTTGCCCGGGTTGTGGTCCGGGTGATACTGGGCCGCCAGCTTGCGGTAGGCCTTCTTGATCTCCTGAGCCGAGGCCTTGCGCTCGACTCCCAGGGTCTTGTAGAAGTCGGTTCGGGACGCCACGCTCTACTCCGTCACGCTCACGCCGCCACGACCACGCGGGCTGGCCGCAGGATGCTCTCGCCCATGCGATAGCCGGACTGGTAGACCTCGACCACGCTGCCGCTTTCGGCGTCCGGCCGCTCGATCTGCGCCACGGCCTCGTGTTGGGAGGGGTCAAAGCGCTCACCCTCAGGCGAGAAGCTTGCGATCCCCACGCGTGTCAGGGCGGCGTTGAGATCGGAGCGCACCAGGCGCACCCCCTCAAGCAGCGGGTCGTCCTGGGCGGCGCCGTCCAGCGCTCTGCCCAGGCTGTCCAGCGCCGGAAAGATCTCCTTGGCCAGCTTCGCGATCCCCTTCTCGACGGCGACGAGTGACTCGCGCGCCACGCGCTTGCGGTAGTTCTCGAAGTCCGCCTGGGTGCGTTGCGCCAGCGCCAGGTACTCGTCGCGCTGCGCCGCAGCCGCCATCAGCTCGACGACGTCGCCCTGCAGCGCGCGCTCGTCAGCCGCCTGCCCTGCCGCTGCCGGCGTAGCCGCAGCGTTGCCATCCGGGCCGTCGCCGGCCTCAGTGCCCGGCGACGCCGGCGCTGCCTGCTGTGGCGAACCGTTGCCTGCCGGCGCCTCGCCCTGCGGCGGGTCGCCGGCAGGCGGCTGTCCCAATGCCTGCTCGGTGTCTGACACTCACGCTCACCCCTTGGGATCTTCGACGACCTCGGCATCGATGACCTCTTCCTCGGCGGACTCGCCGTCTGAAGAGGCACCGTTTGCCTGCGCACCATCTGCGCCGGCTGCGCTTGCAGCTTCACCGGCACGCTGGTACATGGCCTCGGAGACCGCATGGAACGCAACCTGTAGCGCCTCGGTCCTGGCGTTGATCGCGGCTGCGTCCTCGCTGTCGAGCACCTCGCGCACGTCCTTGATCGCCTGTTCGATCTGCGACTTGCTGGCCTCGTCGACCTGGTCGCCGAGGTCGGCGAGCTGGCGCTCAGCCTGGTAGGCGGCGTTCTCGGCGCCGTTACGAGCCTCGGCCAGTTCGCGCGCCTTGCGGTCGTCCTCGGCGTGAGACTCGGCGTCTGAAACCATGCGCTTGATCTCATCGCCGGACAGCCCCGACCCGGCTTTGATCTCGATCTTCTGCTCCTTGCCGGTGCCGAGATCCTTCGCAGAGACATTGAGGATGCCGTTGGCATCGATGTCAAAGCCGACCTCGATCTGCGGGATGCCCCGTGGAGCCGGCGGGATGCCCGTCAGCTGGAACTTGCCCAGCGACTTGTTGTAGGTGGCCATCTCGCGCTCGCCCTGGAGCACGTGGATCTCCACCGACGGCTGGTTGTCCTCGGCCGTTGAGAAGACCTCCGATTTGCGCGTGGGGATCGTGGTGTTGCGCTCGATCAAGCGTGTCATCACGCCGCCCTTGGTCTCGATGCCCAGCGTGAGCGGGGTCACATCGAGCAAAAGCACGTCCTTGACATCGCCTGCGAGCACGCCCGCCTGGATCGCGGCACCGACCGCCACGACCTCGTCGGGGTTGACGCCACGGTGAGGCTCAGAGCCAGTGAGCTCCTTGACCTTCTCCTGCACTGCCGGCATGCGGGTCATACCGCCGACGAGCACGACGTGGTCGATCTCCTTGACGCCCTTGTCCTTTGCGTCGTCCATCGCCTGGCGCACGGGTACCACGACCCGGTCCAAAAGGTCCGCAGTCAGCTCGCTGAGCTTGGCACGTGTCAAGCGCGTGTCCAGGTGCTTGGGTCCGGACGCGTCAGCAGTGACGAACGGCAGGTTGATCTGGGTCTCCTGCGTGGTTGAGAGCTCGATCTTGGCCTTCTCGGCGGCCTCGTACAGACGTTGCAGGGCCATCGGGTCGGCGGAAAGGTCTATCGCCTGGTCGCGCTTGAAGTCCGCCACCAGCCAGTCCACGATCGCCTTGTCGAAGTTGTCGCCGCCGAGGTGATTGTCACCCGCCGTCGACTTGACCTCGAAGACACCGTCGCCGATCTCAAGCACCGAGACATCGAAGGTCCCGCCGCCGAGATCGAAGACGAGGATGGTCTGGTCGCTCTCCTTGTCGAGGCCGTATGCGAGCGATGCCGCGGTGGGCTCGTTGATGATGCGCTTGACATCCAGGCCTGCGACCGTGCCCGCATCCTTGGTCGCCTGGCGCTGGTCGTCGTTGAAGTACGCGGGCACCGTGATCACCGCGGAATCCACCGTGTCGCCCAAATACGCTTCCGCGTCGGCCTTGAGCTTCTGCAGGATCATCGCGGAGATCTCCGGCGGGGAGTACTGCTTGCCGGCCGCTTCCACGCGTGCGTCACCACCGGGTCCGGAGACGACTTTGTACGGGACGATGGCCTCCTCGGCCTTTACCTCGCCCTCCTTGCGCCCCATGAAACGCTTGATCGAAAAGACCGTGTTTTGGGGGTTGGTCACTGCCTGGCGCTTGGCCACGGTGCCCACGAGCCGCTCGCCGGAAGCCGTAAAGGCCACCACCGAAGGCGTTGTGCGTCCACCCTCGGCGTTCTCGATCACGGTGGGCTCGCCACCCTCGAGTATCGCCATGCACGAGTTCGTGGTCCCCAAATCGATACCTATGGTTTTTGCCATCAGATTGCTGCTCCTTCTACTCGGAATAAATCTAAGTGAGGTTCTAGCAGATTATCTATGCCCCATCAAGGGCTAATTGCTCAGCCTGTGCGCCGAACCCCATCAGGGGCTAGGCGCTCAGCCGTCGCGCGGGGCACATCCGCGCAAGCGCGCAATGGGCGCAGTCGGGGGTGCGGGCGTGGCAGGTACGGCGCCCGTGGCGCAGCAGGTTGACGTGGAACTCAAGCTCAGCACCCGGGGGCGTGAGCGCGAGCATCGCGTCGTGGAGCTGGTCCGATGAGGCGCGATGGGGTAGCAGGCCGAGGCGGTGGCCGACCCGGCCGACGTGGGTGTCCACGGGCACGTCGCGCAGACCGTAGGCAAAGAGCAACACACAGGCCGCGGTCTTGCGGCCGACGCCCGGCAAGGCAGTCAGGTACGCCCTGCTTTCGGCGATTGGCGCGCAACGCATCCAGTCCAGCGAGAGCGCGCGTTGCGGCTCGCGGGGATCGGCGCTGATCGCGCGCAGGATCGCCTGGATGCGCGCTGACTTGACCTTCGAGATCCCTCCCGGGCGAATCGCCAGCTCAACCTGCGCCACGGGCGCGTCGCGGACGTCCTTCCAGGAACTGAAGCGTTGACGCAAGGCCGCGTACGCCACATCGCGGTTGCGGTCGTTGGTCGACTGCGACAGCACCGTCAGGACCAGCTCGGCCAACGGATCGCCGTGCGGGGCCATGCGCGGGATGCCATAGACCTCGCGAAGACGCGCGCGTATACGCGCCACCCGCGCGCTCGTGGGCGGTTTGAAAGAGCCGCTGTGGCGAGATCCTGGCGCGGTCGTGGGCATCGCCACTACACAGAGTGGCATTCTGTGCTGCCAATGGCTCGACTGCCAGTTCGCGCTCACGGTGGGCAGGCGCCGGCGGAGCACGATCCCGGCCCCTCGTGGATGCCGACCGTAGGCATCGCCGGCGGCTTCGCTGCGGTGCTCGCCATCGCCTACCTGATCGTGGCGCCCCCGGCTGGCGACCTCGCCACCGCCGCGTATCGCGCCCAGCTATTCTCCCGCGCCGGCTTCACCCTCTGGGACAACGGCTGGTACGGCGGCCACTACCTGCTGGGCTACTCGCTGCTCTCACCTGTGCTGAGCGCCGTCTTGGGCGTGCGCACCCTCTTGGCGCTGTCCACGGTGCTCGCCACCGTGCTGTTTGCCGGCATTGCCCGAAGCGCGTTCGGCGGGCGCGCGGGCACGGCCGCTGCCGTCTGGTTTGCCCTCAGCCTGAGCGGCGAGATGCTCTCCGGGCGCGTCCCCTATGAGCTCGGCCTGGTGATCGCACTGGGCGCGCTGCTGGCGTTCCAGCGACGGCGCCTGCTGCCCGCATTCCTGCTCGCTTTCTGCACCGGCCTAGCCAGCCCCGTCGCCGCCGCATTTTTGGCGCTGGCGGCCCTGGCGAACGCGCTCGCGGCCCTGTGGGCCCGGGGGGGGCACCATCGGCGCACCCCCACGGTCTTCAATGGCGTTGCCTTGGCGGCCTGCGCAGTGATCGCCCCGTTGGCGTTTGCTGTGGCCTTCCCGGAAGGTGGCTACGAGCCGTTTGCCCCATCGGCTTTCTGGCCCGAGCTTGCCGGCGTAGTGATCGTCGGTCTCATCACTGCTCCCAGGTGGCGAACGCTGCGCCTGGGAATCGGGCTTTATGCGATGGCGCTCTGCTTCGCATATGCCCTGCACACTCCCGTGGGAGGCAATGCCGCGCGCCTCGGTGCCTTGCTCGCAGGACCCGTCATTGCCGGCGTGCTTTGGGACTCGCGTCCCAAACTGCTGATGGTGGCCACACCGGTGCTTCTGTACTGGGCTCTCGTCACGCCGCTGCGTGACCTCGTAGCGATCTCCGGCCAGCCGTCGCTGAGCGCCGACTACTACACCCCGCTCGCCGACGAGTTGCACCAACTCACCGGAGGCGCGCCGGCGCGCGTTGAGGTGCCCATGACCAAAACTCACTCCGAGGCGGAGTTTCTGGCGCAGGTTGGCAGCCGGCATGACAGTGGCGGGGTCGCACTGGCCCGGGGGTGGGATCGTCAGCTTGATACGCGGTACGCAGCACTGTTCTACGGACGCAAGCTCCAAGCGTCCGCCTATCGCGGGTGGCTCGACGCAAACGGCGTCACTTACGTCGCTCTGCCCGACGCGAGCCTGGACGATGCAGGCCATGACGAGGCATCCTTGATCGTCGCCGGCTTGCCATATCTGCGCGAAGTCTGGCGCTCGGCACACTGGCGGCTGTTCGCTGTCTCGGGCTCGCCCGGGCTTGCGAGCGCGGGGGCGAAGGTGATCGGATGGGGCGCAGACAGCTTCTCGCTCGCTGTGCCGCACCCCGGGACTTATCTGGTGCGCGTGCACTATTCGCCCTACTGGGAGCTGGAGGCCGGTCACGGCTGCGTAGCATCGACGCCCGGCGGTTGGACCGCTGTCGACGCTGTTTTTGCAGGCGTAGCGCGCGTGAAGATGGCGTTTTCGCTGACACGGGTCTTTGATCACGGCGCCCGCTGCCGCTGACAGCCGCCCGCCGCAACCCTTAGGCAGCTGCAACCTTGGGCGCGGGAGCGCTTGGAAGCGTCCAGATGCCGAGACGGCGGCCGTCGTTTACATGCTGCGATAGGCTGGCGCGATGCTTGCTCGTTTGCGTGGCATGCAACCGCGGATCATGCCTAACGGGTGGGTTGACGTCGCGCGCCAGCTCGGTCTGTTCGCGCTCGCCTTCGGGGCCTACCGCGCTGTGCGCGGGGTAGTCTCAAGCGACGGCACCGAGGCGTTCCAGCACGCCCGGGAAGTGATCCAGCTCGAGCGCACCTTGCACGTCTTCGTCGAGCCCTCGATCCAGGCCTGGGCGTCGGGCAGCCACGTGTTGATGGCGCTGGCCAGCTGGATCTACCTCAACGCTCAGTTCAGTGTCACCGTGGGCGCGCTTTTGTACATGTACATCCGCCACAACAACTCCTTCTATTTCGTGCGCAACATGCTCTTGATCGCGATGGCGCTGGCGCTGGTGGGCTACGCCGCCTTCCCGACAGCGCCGCCGCGCTTTTTGCCCGAGTGGGGCTTCATCGATACCGTGTCCAACGTCACGGGCGTGCACGTATCTCATTCCAGCTCCCTGTTTGAAAGCTTTGTAAACCCCTATGCGGCCATGCCATCGATGCACGTCGCGTTTGCGCTGGTCATCGGCTGGCCGATGGCCCGCTTGGTGGGCCCACGGTTGGTGCGTGCCCTGTGGCTGATCTATCCCTTCGTGATCGCGTTTGTGATCATCGCGACCGCAAACCACTTCATCGTGGACGCCATGCTCGGCGCATGCGCGGCCGGCATCTCTGCGTGGCTCGCTACGTGGCTGGCACGGATGCGCTCCTCGGCGTGGTCGTTCCATGCGGTCACCACGGGGGCCGGCGGCTAGGGGCGAGCAGATCGCAACCCGCTCCAAGGAGCGTCGGCGCGTGAGCGGCGAGCGCACGCGCATAAGCGAGCGCAGAGAGGTCGTGCGCGGTCGCCTGATCGAATCGCGCCTGACGCCCAATGCGATCTCACTTACCGGCCTGGCCCTGAACCTGGTTGCTGCGGGACTCGTCTACGAACACCTGTTTTTCATTGGCGGGGTGGCGTTCGTGGTGGGCTCGATCATGGACACCCTCGATGGCCGGTACTCGCGCATGTCGGGGAAGGGCACGCCCTTTGGAGCGTTTCTTGACTCCACGCTTGACCGCATCGAGGAGGGCATAGTCCTGACCGCGGTCGCGGCCGTTTTCGCCGCCGAAGCAGCGTCCGGCGCGACCGCCGCCGTGGTCGTGGCCGTGCTTGCATCGCTGATGGTTTCCTACACGCGTGCACGCGCCGAGGCGCTCGGGGTGGCGTGCAAGGTAGGCCTCGCCACCAGGCCCGTGCGGGTCGTGATTCTGTCGGTCGGCCTGATCTTTGCGCGAGGGGCATCGCTTGGGCATTTCCGGCTGCTCGCACCTGCCGTATACGTGCTGGCGGCGCTCAGCGTGGTCACCGTCATCCAGCGTGTCTGGCACGTGCGCAGCGAGCTTTCGGCGCGGGACGCTTAGCCGCAGGGCATCTGTCGAGTAATCTGCCAGCAGATGACGCGAGCGACGAGCAGCCGCAACGGCGCGGCTTCCGCTAATGGATCGGCCGCCACGGGAGCCTCAGCCGCGAGCAACGGCCGCGCCCGCTACCAGTCAGACAAGGTGCGAGTGGCAATCATTGGCGTGGGCAACTGCGCTTCGGCGTTCGTGCAGGGCCTGCACTACTACGCCGACGCCAAGGTCGGCGAACAGGTCCCGGGCCTGATGCACGTGGACCTCGGCGGCTACCACGTGCGTGATATCGAAATCTCCGCGGCGTTTGACATCGACCGCGAGAAGGTCGGCAAGGACCTTGGCCAGGCCATCTGGGCCGGCCAGAACAACACGATGCGCTTCGCCAAGGTGCCCAAGCGCTTGGGCGTGCCCGTGCACCGCGGGATGACTCACGACGGGCTCGGCAAGTACCTCAAGGAGAAGATCGTGAAGGCTCCCGGTGAGACGGCCGACATCGCTGCGGTTCTGCGCGATACGCACACCGACGTCGTGGTCTCCTATCTGCCCGTCGGCTCCGAGCAGGCGACCAAGTGGTACGTCGAGCACATCCTCGACGCCGGGTGCGCCTTCGTCAACTGCATTCCCGTGTTCATCGCCCGTGAGGACTACTGGGACCGGCGCTTTGCCCAGGCCGGACTGCCGATCATCGGCGACGACATCAAGTCGCAGGTCGGCGCCACGATTCTGCACCGTACCCTCGCCCGCCTGATGGCCGACCGTGGCGTCAAGATGGTGCGCACATCGCAGCTGAACGTGGGCGGCAACATGGACTTCTACAACATGCTCGAGCGCGAGCGCCTGGAGTCCAAGAAGATCTCAAAGACGCGCGCCGTGACCTCGATCATGGACCACGAGCTCGATCCGCAGGACATCTACATCGGCCCCTCGGACTACGTGCCATGGCTGACCGACCGCAAGTGGGCACACATTCGCGTCGAGGGCCAGGCCTTTGGCGATGTGCCATTGAACATCGAGCTCAAGCTCGAGGTCTGGGACTCACCGAATTCCGCCGGCATCGTGATTGACGCCGTTCGCTGTTGCAAGCTCGCGCTCAACCATGGCATCGGCGGCCAGCTCGATGGGCCGTCGTCCTACCTGATGAAGTCTCCCCACACACAGCGCCCAGACAATCTGGCCCGCGAGGAGACCGAGAAATTCATCGCCAAGTACTCGGGCCCGCCGAAAGCCTCGCGGCGCACGCGCACCAAGAAGCGCACCGGCACGGCTGCCGGCAGCGGCTAGCGAGTTCTACGCGCTCACGCGCGGGTGCCGCTGTGGCCCCGCGGTGCCGCTATGCCAGACGGGTCAGCTGCTGGTTACCGGCTGTCGCTGTGTCTGCCGACCCCGCTGGGCCGGATACACCTTGCGCCCGGGGTTGGTGGCGCCCTCGAGGGCGTCAGCTTGCTCACGCGCGTCGGCCCGTTGGCGCAGCTCCCACCGGACGTAAGCGAGCTCTACAAGCTTGTCGCGTACTGACATCGAGACTCCTACGATCGTGATCCTGGATTGACGGTGGCTTGCACTGGTGATCCCCGCTCCCACGGACCTCCAAGGCGACCTCCCACCTCTTGCGGGCTAAGGCTGCCAATGGCGGCGGCCACGCCGTAGGGCCAGCGGGCCCGAGATCGCACGGTCGCAGTTGGACACTGGGCCGATGGCGACTGAGCGTCAGTCCGAACAAGGGACCGGCGGCGCTGCGCCGGCAATCGAGGCGGTTGACTCGGCAGGGCAAACGCTGCCGGACGCGCCAGGAAGCCGTCCCAGCAGCTCGGCCAGCTGCCCGAGCTCGATGTCTGTGTAGCGCTCGGCGAAGACCGCCCGGATTGCGGCCACGTGCCCGCATGCTGCCTGGCGCACGCGGGCATGCCCAGCGTCCAACAGCACCGCGTAGGCCACGCGCGCGTCTCCCTCACACGTGGCCCGCTCGACCAAGCCAAGCTTGCGCAGCCGATCCAGCAGGCGCGTGACACCCGACGGCGTCAGCGCAAGCCCCGCCACCAGATCGACCCCCCTAAGCCTGTGACCATCGGCTTCCTCCAGCAACAACAGCGCCTCGTACTCGCTCACAGTCAGACCGTGATTGGCTTGCAACTGGGTACTCACCAAGCGGCGCAGAGCTGCGTGGCCACGCAGCAGACGCACCCACGAGGCGACGGCATGGTCCACGCTCTCACAAGCCGCCGGGGCCGACGGGGCCGCGGGTTCATGCGGCCTTTCCGAAGACACTTGATTAGTCAATAATTGAGGAGTCACGATTGCATGCTATATTGTTGACCAGTCAAGTATACCCTACTTTCGGAGGTTTCAGATGAGCACAAGTGTTGATGCGCCAACTGCCCTGCCAACCGGCACCTGGGTGGTCGACCCAGTCCACTCACAGGTCGGATTCGCCGTGGACTACCACGTCGGCACCTTTCGTGGGAGCTTTTCGCCAGTGTCGGCAAAGCTCGAGACCAACCCCGACGGCACGACGACTCTGAGTGGCTCGGTACCGGTTGCGGGCGTTGCGGTCCAAAACGAGGACCTTGCAGGCCACCTGCAGGCTCCCGACTTCTTCGATGCCGAGCGCACGCCCGAGGTGAGTTTCAGCTCGACTGCGGTAACCACCAATGGCGACGAGATCGACGTGACGGGCGACCTCACGATCAAGGGCACCACCCTCCCGATCACGGTCAAGGGCACCGTGGGTCCGCAAAAGGAGTACATGGAGCGCCCGTACTTCGGACTCAAGCTGTCGGCCTCGCTGGACCGCACACAGTACGGGCTCAACTGGCAGAACCCACTCCCCAACGGCGACCCCGCACTCGCCGACGAGGTCACGGTTACCGCCGAGCTCTTCTTCACACAGGCCTAGAGAGGAGCAATAGGGCTCCATGGTCGTTTTAGGAATCCCGGGGAGCCTCCGAAGCGGCTCCTACAACCTGATGCTCGTGCGCGCCGCCGCTGCGCTTTTGCCAGACGGGGTGGACTTCGAGCTCTTTACAGACCTCAAGGCCGTGGAGCCCTACGACGAGGATGACGAGGGCGACAGCACGCCCCCGGGCGCGGCGCGTTTGCGAGCGGCGGTCGCCGGCGCCGACGCCGTTTTGATTTCAACGCCCGAGTACAACTCGTCGATCCCTGGACAGCTCAAGAACGCTGTGGACTGGCTGTCGCGGCCCGTACGCGAAGGCGCGATCCAGAGCAAGCCGGCGGCAGTTGTGGGTGCGAGCCAGGGCGCCTTCGGAGCCGTTTGGGCCCAGGCGGAGTTGCGTAAGACGCTAGCGGCGGCGGGCGCGCGGGTGGTCGAGGGCGACACGGCCGTCGGCCATGCGCATGAGCGCTTTGACGCCGACGGCAAGCTCACCGACCCCGAGGCGAGCGAGCAGTTGGATGAGGTCGTCACCGCACTCGTGACCGCAACGCGGGAAGCGGAGCTGCTACGCGCCGGCTGACAACGGCGCCGATGGGCGCTAACTGAAGGGCACCGCGATGCCGGCTGCACGCCCGGCGGCCGGCATCGCACGATAATCCCAGAAGATGGCTGCGCGCTTCACGATCGCCCATGTCACCCCACACCCCTTGGACGGCGTCCAGGAGGTCAACACGTACGTGCAAGAGGTTGCCTCCGGCCTGGCCAAGCGGGGTCACGCGGTGCTCGTGCTCGCCCCTTCGCACTCGCCGGCGCAGGTCCGCCAAACCCGCCAGGCACTACGCGCTGCGCGCAAGCGCCCCGAGAGCCTGCTGGAGGGGCTTACAGAGGAGGGACCGCGGGTACTCGCAGTGGGCGAGGTGCTGGATGTCGTGGGCGCCTCGCGGCGACCAGCGGCGGGCTCGCGCAGGCGCACTGGCGCTCTGTCGGTGGACGCCGCACGCACTCTTGACGAGCTCTTTGGGATGCTGCCCCTGGACTTCGTGCACGTGCACGAGCCGTTTGCCCCAAGCCTCTCCTCCGCCGCCCTGCGCCACTCGCGCGCCTTGAACGTCGGCTCCTTTCACGCGCCCACCGAGCGGCTTCTGTCCACGCAGGTGGCACGCCGGTTTATGGAGGGCTTCTTCGGACGCCTGGATGCACGCACAGCAAGCTTCCAAGCAACGGCGAAGCTGATGGCAACGCGCTTCCCGAGCGAGTACCGCGTGATCGCGCCGGGGTGCGACGAGCAGCCGGCGGGCGCGGCCAAGCGCCGCGCGGCCGGCGATCCGGTGCACCTCGTGTTCGTGGTGCGCGAGGAGCGAGCCGCGTTGCGCGTGTTCATACGAGCCTTGCGCCACCTGCAGTCCCAAAGCAGGGACCCCTCCGCGGCGCCCTGGATTGCGAGCGTGCTCAGCGCTCATGAGCAGGCCAGTCCCGCCTGGGGATCGCTCGGCCAGGCGCTGCGCTCGCGGGTCCAGTTCCACAGCTTTGCCGAGTGCGATCAGAGTGCGCTGCTGGCAGAGGCCGACGTTGTCGTGTGTGCGTCCGACGGGGCACTACCGGCGCCGCGACTGTTGCTGTGTTCAATGGCTCATGGAGCGGTGGGCGTGGCCTCACGGCTGCCCATCTACGAGGAGATACTCGGAGAGGGTGAGCGCGGCCTTTTGTTTGAGTCCGGCGACGCCCACACGCTCGCTGCCCAGCTCGAGCGCCTGATCGCAGACGCGTCTTTGCGGTCTCGCCTGAGCAGTGCGGGGCGCACCTACGCCAGGCAGCACACCTGGGAGCGGACGTCGCGTGAACTGGACTCCGTGTACCGGGAGCTCGCCGCCCGCCGGCAACGGCCGCGTGTAAACGCGGCGGTCCGCCGCGCGCTTGCCGCCAAGCCGGTGATCGACGTTGACCTGCACATGCACACCGACCACTCCTACGACTGCGCCACGCCCGTGGAGGTGCTGCTGGCCACCGCGCGCGAGCGCGGTCTGGGCGCCATCGCGGTCACCGACCACAATGAGATTTCGGGGGCGCTCGAGGCAGCCAAGCAGGCGGCCGCGGCAGGGGTCAAGGTGATCGTGGGCGAGGAGATCAAAACCGCCGAACAGGGCGAGGTGATCGGCCTGTTCATCAAGCGCAAGATCGCGCGTGGCATGACCCTGGCCGAGACCGTGGCCGAGATCAAGCGGCAGGGCGGGATCGTCTATGTGCCCCATCCATTCGACCGCTTGCATGCGGTACCGGACTATGAGCACCTGCTGCCCATCGTCGCCGATGTCGACGCGATCGAGACATTCAACCCACGCGTGGCTATCGACACGTTCAACGAAGAGGCCGTGCGCTTCGCTGCGAAGTACAACATCGCTGCGGGGGCGGGTTCGGACTCCCACGTTCCGCAGGGTCTTGGCTCCGTGCGCTTGCGCATGCACGACTTCGATGGACCGGAGCAATTTCTGCAGTCGTTGCGCGAGGCCGACATCGTGACCCGGCCGACAAGCCTGCTGTACGTGCAGGCGCTGAAGTTCCTGCAGACCAGGGCCACCCCGGCCCCCGCACGGCGCGCGCGCGCGACCCGCCGCGCCCGCCGTGTCGGCGCCCAACGTTGATGGCGGCAGGCGCCGCGAGGGGTCCGCGTGCGCCGCAACGAAAACCGCGCGGGCCGCAACTGTCCGTGCACCGCCAAGGACACAGCGACGCTTCGTCAAAACCCGATGCGTCGATGGCCGTAACAGACGATGAGATCCGCGAGAAGTACCTCGAGCGGGCAATACGCGAGCTGAGCACGTTCACGCACGAGCTTCAGGCGTGCACGCACTGTCCGCGCGGCAACCTCATGCCCGTGCTCGGATCCGGTCATCCGCAGGCCGACATCATGCTGCTCAAGCACTTCCCCCGACCATCTGAGATCGAAGAGGGCGTTGCGTTTTACGGCCGTTCGGGGAGCGCCTTGATGAAGGTCTTCAAGCGCCTGTCGATCGACCCCCTCACCGTCTACGGCACGCTCTGCGTCAAATGCCCCGTGGGCGATCCAGAACTCGCGGACCCGGCGTGCATCGAGCGGGTGGTCGAAGAGATCGCGATCGTGTCGCCCAAGATCATCGTGGTCATGGGCGCCGAGGCACTGGCGATTCTTGGCGGCCTTGAGATACCCCTCGCGCGACCGCTTGAGCCGGTGCTCGGGAAGGTGCAAACGTTCACCCCCACCATCGAGGCGCTCTACGTGCCGAACATCGATGACTCACTGGACGAGCGCGACGCCAAGCAGGTCTTCTGGGACGCGTTGCGAGCACTCGGCGAGTGGCACGCATCCCAACCCCCGTACTGAAAGCGCGAGCCGCTCAGTACCGTCGCGGTCAAGCGGCGTGGGACATCACAAGCACGATCTTCCCGAGCTTCCCTCCGGCGGCAAAGCTGTCGTAGGCGGCGACTGCCTGCTCCAAGGGGAAGGTCTCGTGCACGGGCACCGTCAGAGCACCACTCGCCAACGCAGGCAGCACCTCGTGCTCGACGCGACGCGACGCGATCGCCTTCTCCTCAAGCGGCCGGGACCGCAGCATCGACCCGTGTATCCGCGCGCGTTTGGCCATCAGGCCCAACAGGTTCAGCTCGGTCTTTGCGCCCGCGGCCACCCCGATCACCACGATGCGCCCACCGACCGCGAGCGCCTGCACGTTGGCAGCTAGGTTGGGAGCGCCCACGAGCTCAAGCACAACATCGAAGGGGCCGTGCTCGACAAAATCCTCGGGATCGATCACCTCGGCGCCGAGTGCTGTCACCTGCTCGCGCAGCGACGTATCACGCACGGTCGCAACGACTCGCGCTCCAGCCAGACGCCCAAGCTGGATCGCCGCAGTGCCGACACCGCCGGCGCCGCCGTGCACGAGCAGGCGCTCACCCAGGCACAGCTGCGCCTGGGTGAGCAGTGCGTCGTGAGCGGTCAGGAACACCTCCGGCACCCCGCCTGCCTGCGGCCAGCTGAGATTCTCGGGCACGGGCATCAGCTGGCGCTCGTGGACGACCACAAGCTCTGCCTGGCCGCCGCCGCCAACGATCCCCATCACGCGATCACCGAGCTTGAAGCGCTGCGCTCCCGGTCCGCACACCGAGACCTCCCCCGCGAACTCCATGCCCGGAATGTCCTGTGGTGAGCCCGGCGGCGCGGGGTAGCGCCCGATCCGCTGCATCATGTCCGCGCCATTGAGCCCGGCGGCGCGCACGGCCACCAGCACCTCGCCCGTTCCCGGGACGGGATCGGGGTGCTCTGAGACCGCCAGCTGTTCGTCTTTGATCGTCACTGCGCGCATCGCCGTAAACCCTATCCGCGCTCAAGCGCCGCGACGCACTCGATGTGGTGGGTCTGGGGGAACATGTCCACGGGTCGCACCCGCTCAAGCGTCCAGCCGGACTCGACAAAAAGCGCCACGTCGGCAGCCAGCGTGGTGGGGTTGCACGAGACGTAGACGATCCGCTTGGGACTTGCCTGGATGATCCGCTCGACCACCTTGCGTCCAAGCCCCGCCCTGGGTGGGTCGACCACCACGACGTCGGGCCGGCCGCCCCTGGTGACCAGCTCGGCCATCGCCAAGCGCACCTCGCCGGCGCGAAAGTGAGCATTTGCGATGCCGTTGCGGGCGGCACCGGCGGTGGCTGCGACCACGGCATCGGCCAAGAGCTCAAGGCCCCACACCTCGCCGGCATGTGGCGCGAGTGTCAAACCGATCGTGCCCAGACCACAGTAGAGGTCATAGACGCGCTCCCAACCCTCGAGCGCCGCGTACTCACCGGCTACGGCGTAGAGCGTCTCGGCCATCTCGGTATTGGTCTGAAAGAAAGCCTCCGGTAGGATCCGCACGTCCAGATCGCAGATCCGCTCCGGCAACTCCTCCTGGCCCCATACGAGCTCTGTCGCTCCCCCAGCCGTGGTCTCTCCGAGCGCGTGGGAACGGGTCCACAAGAGGCCGCTCAGCCGCTGCTCTCCGAGTTCGCCCGCCAGAGTATCGGCCAGTGAGCGCGCCGCGATCGTGCCCTCGGTTGTGACCAGCCGTACCTGCAGCTTGTCCGTGCGCCGGCCCTCGCGTACGACAAGGTTGCGCAGGAGCGCGCGTCCGTCTGGCCCGGGTCCCGTGCGCTCCTGCGGAGTCGGCCGACCCTGGCGCTTGGATGCATCGTCGCCACCCATACGCCACGCGCCCGGGCGCGAAGAGCGCTCCCAGGCACCCAGCCCCTGTTCGCTGCACCACCGGTAGGCGACCTCGCGGGCGAGGTTGGAAGGCTCGGACGCGAGCATGCAATCCTCGACGTGCTCGACGCGGTTCCAGCGCGCGGGGGCGTGGAAGCCGCACAAAAGCTCGCCATCGGAATCATGGCCAAAGGAGTACTCGAGCTTGTTGCGATAACGCCACTGCTGGACGGCCGGAATGATCTCCTGGACCTCAAAGCCGTCGAGCTTGCCGATGCGGCGCAGGGCCTCGTTTACCTGCGACTGCTTGACCTCGAGCTGGCGCGCGTAGGGCAGCACCTGCCAGGGCACGCCCGGGTGGGCCGCAACGGGCGCGATGCGCTCGCTGCTGGGGCGCAAGATCTCGGTGGTGCGAGCGTGGGCGTATGTGCGCTTGGTCTTGTACACGTGCGCAAGCACACGGTCTCCGGGTACTGCGCCGGCGACGAAGACCACGTACCCCTGATCACCGAGCCTGGCGACACCCTCCCCCCCGTATGCCAGCGAATCGACCTCGAGCTCAAGCTCCTCGCCGCGCCTTGGCCGTGTGCCCGCCGAGTGTCCATTGCCGTCAGCGACCACCGCGTCGGCCACGCTGGGATCCGCGACGCTCGGGTCGGCGATGGCCTCAGGCACATCCGCGACCACGGCGGGCTGGTCGTCGTCAGGCACCTGGCATCTCCTCCAGCATCAGCTCAAGCAGGGCCTTCTGCGCGTGGCGGCGGTTCTCGGCCTGGTCCCAGATGCGCTGGCGGCTCCCGTAGAGCACCTCGGCGGTGATCTCCTCGCCGGGGTGCGCGGGCAGACAATGAAGGGCGAAGGCACCTGGAGCCGCGGCGTCGAGCATAGCGTCGTCTATGCGATATCCGGCCAGCGCGGAGCGGCGCTCGGACGCGTGTGCCTCATCGCCCATGCTCACCCACACATCGGTGTAGACCGCGTGTGCGCCCGCCACGGCATCGTGGGGATCGGTGCACAGCGTCAGCCGGTCGGCAGCCCCAGGCCCGTGCCACGGTGCCTGCCCGCCATGCCAAGCCTGCTGGTCTGGCTTCCAGCCGGCCTGATCTGCCAGCGAATAGCCGGGTGGAGAGGCCACGCTAAGGCGCATGCCCGCAACGCCCGCAAGCACCGCCAGCGAGCGCGTGACGTTGGTCGAGTCGCCTATGTATGCGAGGTGCAACCCCGCAAGCTCACCATAAGCCTCGCGCAGGGTCATCAGATCGGCCAGTGCCTGGCAGGGATGGTGCAGTGGACTGAGCATGTTGACCACGGGCACGGTTGCGTGGGCTGCCAGCTCGGCAAGCGCAGCCTCCGAGCCGGTGCGCAGGCCGACCGTGGCCATGTGACGGGAAAGCACGAGCGCGGTGTCTCGTACGGACTCGCCGCGTGTGAGCTGGAGGTCGTCGGCGCGCAGCACAGCCGGGTGCCCGCCCAGCTCGAAAACCCCTGCCTCAAAGGCCAGCCGCGTCCGCGTCGAGGGCCGCTCGAAAATGAGTGCGACCGTCCGTCCCTCAAACGCTCGGGAGGAGAGGGGTGCTCGCTTGAGAGCGTCCGCGCGGTCGAGCAGCCGCGCAAGCGCGGCGGCGTCCAGCTCGGCGCCGGTGAGGAAGTGGGGGGTGGGCACGAGGCGGTCAGTCTAGGCGAGCCGGTGTGGGCAGTCAGCCGAACTCCGCCAGGCCCTCGTCGGGAGTCGAGGGCGATGCATACGTGCGCCGGGGTATGCGACCTGCGCGCGCAGCCAGCCGGCCGGCATCGACGGCAAGTCGCATCGCGGCTGCCATCGCAACAGGATCCTGCGCCCGAGCGATCGCCGAGGCGCTCATCACGCCGTCGCAGCCGAGCTCCATTGCCAGGGCCGCATCGGACGCGGTGCCCACCCCCGCGTCGAGCACCACGGGGATCTCGACGGCCTCGCGCACGAGCGAGATGTTGTACGGGTTGCGAATACCCATGCCACTGCCGATTGGCGAGCCCAATGGCATCACGGCGGCACAGCCAAGATCCTGTAGGCGCCGTGCGAGGATCGGATCGTCGGTTGTGTACGGAAGCACCACGAAGCCGTCGGCCACCAACTGCTCGGCGGCACGCAGCAACTCCGGAGCGTCGGGCAACAACGTGTCCTCGTCGCCGATCACCTCAAGCTTGATCCAGTCGGTAGCAAACGCCTCTCGGGCGAGCTTCGCTGTGAGCACGGCATCGCGGGCGGTAAAGCAGCCGGCAGTGTTGGGCAGGAGCGCCACGCCGGCTTTTGCAAGCACGTCCACCAGCGAGCCCTTCGCCGACGGATCGACCCGCCGCAGCGCGACGGTGGCCAATTCGGCGCCACTGGCCGCGAGGGCCTGCGCGACGGCGTCGAGCGAAGGAAATCCGCCCGTGCCAACGATCAGCCGCGAGTGCAGCTCTCTGCCGGCGATCGTGAACACATCGGTGCTCATCCGCCCTGCATCGCGCCAAGCACCTCAACGCGCGCACTGTCGCTCAACGTATACGTGTCCCAGTCTGAGCGCGGGATGACCTCGCCGTTCACCGCCACCGCGATACCCCGCAGATCGGCGCTGAGCTTCAGTTCAGCGAGCACGGTGCTCACGGGCTGTCCCGGGGAAACCTGTGAGACGTTTCCGTTGACGCGAATCATCGTGCGACCCCGGTCAGCAGCGCGCCGGATGACTCGCTCCCCGTAGGTGTGTTGACGCCGAAGCGCGCGGGGTCACACACCTCCAGCAGCGGGTCCACGGGCTGCCCGGTGAGCACCCCCGACACGAGTTCGGCCGTGAGGGGCGCAAGCAGAATGCCGTTGCGGAAGTGGCCGCAGGCCCAGATCAGGCCCCCATGGGCAGAGCGCCCGATCAGCGGCGCATTGTCAGGCGTGCCCGGACGCAACCCCACGCACACGTGCTCGAGGTGAAACTCGGCGACCCCGGGCACGAGCTCATGTGCGTCTCGCAACAGCTCATACACACCCCCGGCGGTGGCGTTGAGCTCAAAGCCGCGCTCCTCCATGGTGGCACCAAGCACGTAGCGGCCGTCGTCGCGAGGCACGATGTAGACGCCGCGGCCTCGCACGGCGCGCGTGAGCAGACCAGGCCCTGCGGGATCGCGAAGGCGCAGAATCTGACCCTTGACGGGTCGCACGGGCACGCTCGCACTGTCGCGGAGACCGGCGATCATGCCACCCCAGGCGCCGGTTGCGAGTACCACCTGACCGGCGCGGCGCATGCTCCCGTTGGCCATGCGCACGCCCTCGACACGATCACCGGCTGCGTCGAGCGCGACGGCCACATCGCCGGTGTGCTGCTCCATCAGCACGCCTGCGCGCTCACACGCGCTCGCAAGCGCGCCCAGCGCCTGTTGAGGATTGACACTGTGGTCATCGGCCGCTTCCAGGGCAAGGCGGACGGTCGGCGTGAGCGCGGGCTCGAGCTCGCGTGCTTGTGACGGCAACAACCGCCGCGCCTTTACCCCCAGCGATTCGCGAAAGACGAGCTGGCGCTCCAGCTCGCGTGCGTCATCGGCGTCGCGTGCAACCATCAGTGTGCCGGCGTGCCGGTAACCCATGCCAACGCCCGTGAGCTCTCCGAGCTCGGCAGCAAACGCTGACCAGAGCGCCGCCGAGCGCAGGCCCAGATCGAGTGTCCTGCGGCGCGCCTGGTCAAACTCCACCTCGGTCACGGGAGCCAGCATCCCCGCGGCCACACTCGAAGCACCCGCGCCAAACCGATCGCGCTCAAGCAGCAACACAGACAGGCCGCGCTGGCGTGCGCGCCAGGCCACGGCCAGGCCGATGATGCCGCCGCCCACGACCAACACGTCCACCGAGGGCCCGCTGTGGGACTCGCTTACCACGATCTCGTGCTGATGCTACCGGCCTGACCACACCAGTTTGGCCGGCCTGGCCAGATCACGGGCGGCCCGTGGGACGACGGCCTCACGGTGACAGTCGTCAGCGAGTGATCCGCGCGCGCGCGTCCACTGCCAAGGCAACCCCCACCTGCTCGCGCAGTTGCGCAAGCTCACGCCGCCTGCGAAAAAGCAGTAGCGCCATGAATCCGAGCGCAATGATCACCACAAACGCAGCGCCCGCGCCGATCTTTTCCCTGAGCCCTGTGACGTCTGCCGAGCGGGGCGGAAGTACGAATCCCTTCAAGTGGACCGCGCGCGTCGCAGCCAGGTGCCCAGTGTGCTGACTTACGGGCACCGTCTGGCTGGCCAGCGCCACCATGTCTTCCGGCGAGACGCCGTTGGTGAGCGTGTTTTCGATCCAGTAGACCGCTTCGCCTTCGTGCCACGCGATCGTCTTGACGTGTTCTCCATCGTAAAAGAGCCCGTATGTGCGCGACCCGAAATGGATCTGTGCGTTGGGGTCGGAAAGAGCCGGCGGATCCGTCCAGGTGCTGCCCTCGACGTCGTAGTATTCGCCCAGCCCGCCGTGAGCGATAACGATCACGTAGGAGGGAAGGTGGCGCCCGTGCGGCCCGTGAATGTCGTAGCGGTGCACCAGATCCGCAGGGGATGCAGCGGTGGTGAACTGGTAGCGCGGCGCCTCCACCGCGATTGGCAGCGTCGGCGCGATCGCCTGCGCCTGTTGCCAGGTTGAGGATGGCGTGAGCGACATTCCGGGCGCCGTCGACCTGTGCCCGCGTCGGCCGCGGCTGACCGCGGTGTGGATCGCGTGGTTTAGCGCGCGCTGCGGGATCGCCGAGGTGCCGGTCTCAAACGAGTGCACGGCTTCTTCGATCTGCTGTTCGGACGCCGTGTCGTAGGTGGGAAACAGGTTGACGTGGAACGGCACCTGGCGCACGGGCTTGCCTGCCGATTCCGCCAGCAGCTCGAGTAGCTGCAGCACCTGATCGGAGCCATGCAGCGCGCTGTCGGTCTGCACCGCCTTGCCGAAAATACGCTCGAACTTTTCGCGCTTTTCCAGCGCCGACGGCCCGTACTCGCCCTTGACGGCAAACAGGAAGCGCTGGTCGCGGGCGTCGCGGGTGAGCGAGGTGTCTTCATGGCGGTTGGCCACGAATTCCAACGCTTGCTCGCCGCACATCCGCTGGTAGCCGGGCTGGAGGTTGATTTCAAAATACTGTTCCCCGCCCGGTTCATTGACGTGGTAGTAGCGCCTGTCGACCATCATGTAGACACAACCCATTTCGTTGACCGCGCGCTTGAACTTGGGGAAGTTCGTGATGAAGACGTGGTTGACCGTGACACCGAGCACGCGCTTGATCGTGTTGAGCATCAGCTTCACTCCGCCAGAGGTGCCGCCACCCTCCTCGTAACCGAACGTGTAGGCGGAGTTGAAGCGATTTGTGATCACTTCGCCGTCGGGGGACGTGAAGGTGACCTGAAGCTCGCGCGGGATCGAGAGCATCGAGATCGTGGGCCGGCTGGGATCGATGCGCACGAGCAGCATCTCGTTGGAGTGCGGCGCAACCGCGCCGTATGGATTGTCCTTTGGCGGCGGGCGTTCGTCGTTGCCAACGAACAGCAGCGTCTCCGGGCCACCCGCCGTGGTCGGCGCAAGCGTGTCCGCGGGAAGCTCGACCGGCTTGCTCTGGCGCAACGCTTCAACGACCTTGTTGACCTCGCCTAGCGCGAGCACCGCAGTGCCCGCACCGGCGAGCAGCACGACCACGAGCGCCCCGAGTAGAAAGCGCACGACCATCGCACGACCCTCGTGAGGTGGCTCCGGCGCGGGCAACACCGGCGGGGGTGGTGGCACCCGTGGTGGCGGGGGTGTCCCCGCGCGCGGTGTCGGCGCTGCAGGCGGTTGCGGTTGGGGTTGCGCCGCTGCCGTCGGCGCAGCCGGCGTACCGGTGACCGGCGTCTCGGCGGCTGGCTTCGGTGTGTCCGCCGCTGGCTTCGGTGTATCCGCCGCTGGCTTCGGTGTGTCAGCAGCCGGCGCCGGCTGTGGCGGCGCGGGGCGGGCGGGCGGATGCGGCGCGGCCGCCGCCGGTGGCGGCGCCGGCAGCGTGGGCTCGGGCTCAGGCGTCGGATCGGGCTTGGACTCCGAGGGACTCTTCCATCCGACTGTCGGTTGTGCCTGAGGGGTCGCGGTGGGCTCGGCCTCTGAGTTTGACGGTGTCGTCGACTCCGACGATTCTCCCGGCCCCCCGGGGGGTGCCGGTGGCACAGAACTCAATGGGGCTCTCCGTTGGGGCCGCGCACGCGGTCACAAAGGCTAGTCGCCCGGCCGCAGGACTGAGCCGCCGACCGCGTACGCGGCCGATTACTCTTGCCCGGTGGCGCCGCATGACCACCCACGAGGAGTCGCCCAAACCTTTGACGAGGAGTTGTTTACGTGGCTTGGCGATGAGCCGCCCGACGTCCGCAACGCCGACGCCGAGCGCATCCGCGACATCGCGGCCGAGTTCGCCTCCGGGTTTGCCGCGCTCGCAGGACTGACGCGCTCGGTCACGGTCTTTGGCTCGGCCAGGACGCCGCCGGATCATCCGAACTACAAGCTGGTGCGCGAGGTCGCGGCGCACCTGGGTCGCGCCGGTTACGCGATCATCACCGGCGGCGGCCCCGGCCTGATGGAGGCGGCCAACCGGGGGGCACGCGACGCCGGCGCGCTGTCGGTGGGGTGCAACATTGAGCTGCCGCATGAGCAGAAGCCGAACCAGTACCTGGACATCGACCTGCGCTTTCGCCACTTCTTTGCGCGCAAGGTCATGTTCGTGCGCTACGCGTGCGCCTTCGTGATCGGCCCGGGAGGTTTCGGCACCCTCGACGAGCTCTTTGAAGCGCTCACCTTGATCCAGACCGAAAAGATCCACCACTTCCCGGCGATCTTGCTCGACAGGCAGGACTGGCAGGGACTGGTTCAGTGGCTGAGTGCATCGGCGCTGGCCGATCGCCGCATCGACTCCGATGACCTCGCGCGGCTGCGCTTCGCCTCGAGCGCTGCCGAGGTATGCGCGCTGGCCGATGAGGCCCACCGCCGCCAGCGGGTGCACGGCCTCAAGCAACATCGGCGCACGCGAGATCAGCCCCTATAGTGGCCCACCACGGCCACTCCAGCACACCCCGAACCATTCGAGACGTCCACACTAGCCGCGTCCCGCGACCCGGCTGGTCAGTTCGGCGCGCTGCACCGACAGGGGTTTGTGCGCGTGGCGGCCGCCGTCCCGAACGTGTGCGTGGCCGACCCCCACACCAACGGGCGGCACACGCTGGCGCTGGCGCAGGGTGCTGCTGTCGAGGGCGCCGTGCTGGTCGTCTTTCCCGAGCTGGGACTCTCCGCGTACACGAGCGACGACCTCTTCCAACAGGAGGCACTACTGGCTGCGGTCACCGACGCTATCGCCGAGCTGCGTGCGGCAAGCGCCGAGCTCGCCTGCCTGATCGTGGTGGGCGCGCCGCTCGTCAGCGAGCAGCGTCTCTTCAACACCGCTGTGGTCATCCACCGCGGGCAGGTGCTCGGCGTGGTGCCGAAGAGTTACCTCCCCAACTACCGCGAGTTCTACGAGAAGCGCCAGTTCAGCGCGGGCCGCGACGCGCTGCATCACACGATCGGACTGCTCGGCGAGGAGGTGCCGTTCGGGGCCGATCTGATTTTCGCCAGCCGCGATCTGCCCGGCTTCGCGATGCACGTGGAGATCTGCGAGGACCTCTGGACGCCGCTTCCGCCCAGCAGCTACGCGGCGCTCGCGGGTGCAACCGTGCTCGTCAACCTCTCGGCCAGCAATGTGACCGTTGCCAAGGCCGACTACCGCCGCGCGCTGTGTGCTTCGCAGTCGGCTCGCGCGATTGCGGCGCACGTCTACGCCGCTGCGGGCGCAGGGGAGTCGACGACAGATCTCGCCTGGGATGGACAGGCGTTGATCCATGAGAACGGCGAGGCACTTGCCGAAAGCCGGCGCTTCAGCGAAGAACCGCAGCTCATATACGGTGACATCGACATCGGGCGTCTGATCAGCGACCGCATGCGTACCACGAGCTTTGCCGACAGCACGCTCGACCACCAGGAGCGACTGAAGCGCACGCGCCGGATCGAGTTTGCCCGGGGCGACGCTCTGCAGCCCACCGGCCTGCGCCGCGAGCTGGAGAGATTTCCGTACGTGCCGCATGACTCCAGGCTTCGCGACGAGCGCTGCCACGAGGTTTACGACATCCAGGTTGCAGGGTTGGCCACGCGGCTGCGTGCCACGGGAATCGAGCGGGTTGTGATCGGAGTATCAGGCGGGCTTGATTCCGCACACGCCCTGCTCGTCGCCGCGCGCGCGTTTGACCGGCTCTCGCTGCCGCGGACCAACATCTTTGCCTACACGATGCCCGGACTTGCCACGAGCGATGCGACGCTGAACAACGCGCGGAGCCTGATGGCAGCTCTTGGCGTCAGCGGCAACGAGCTTGACATCCGTGGCGCGTCTGAAGAGATGCTGCGAGTGCTTGACCACCCGGCCGCTGGAGGCGAGCCGGCCTATGACGTGACGTACGAGAACGTGCAAGCGGGCGAGCGAACGTCACACCTGTTCCGGCTGGCAAACCGCTACGACGCGCTCGTGCTCGGCACCGGCGACCTCAGCGAGCTGGCGCTGGGGTGGTGCACATACGGCGTGGGCGACCACATGTCCCACTATGCGATCAACGCCTCGGTACCGAAAACGCTCGTGGCCTTCCTGGTCCGCTGGTTGGTTGACACCGGGCAGGCCGGCGCGGACGGCGCGGAGGTGCTGCTATCTGTGCTCGACACGGCGATCTCACCGGAGCTGGTCCCGCGATCCGGCGATGATGCGGGCGAACCAGGAGCAGACAGCGAGAGCGTTGTGGGGCCGTACGAGCTGGTCGACTTCTTCCTCTACTACACACTGCGCTTCGGCTACCGGCCGAGCAAGGTCGCCTTCCTTGCTCACCACGCGTGGGGGGACCGCACGCGTGGCAGCTGGCCGGAGCTGATCCCGGCGGACAAGCGCAACGAGTATTCGCTGGCCGAGATCAAGCACTGGCTCGGGGTGTTCTTGCGACGCTTCTTTGCCACCAGTCAGTTCAAGCGCTCGGCAATACCGAACGCGCCCAAGGTCGGCTCAGGTGGTTCGCTTTCCCCGCGCGGGGACTGGCGAGCGCCGAGTGACGGCTCTGCCGAGGTCTGGTTGCGCGAGCTTGAACGCAACGTGCCCAACGACTGACACCCGCGCTCACTCACCGGCACCCTGCCAGCGGCGACGCCTGGGTTGATCGCTCGGATAGAGTGTTCCGCGTCCCCGTCCTCGCACTGCAGGAGCATTGATGCCACCAACCAAGAAGCCTGCGTCGCGCTCATCGCGCGCCGCCCGCCCCAGTCGTTCATCTGCCGCGTCGCGCGCAAGCGCCGCGTTCCCCGAGCCCGCCGCACTAAAGCGCCTGGCCAAGTCAATTGACACAGCGGCCGACGCGCTTGCGGCCCTGCGCACAAACACGAAGGCCAACCACACCCGCGATGCCCGCGAGCTGTACAAGGACCTACGCACGTTCCTGGAGAGCGCGCGTCGCAGCGCCGGCAAGCTAACGACCACGCTCCAGAGCGACTTCGAGCAGGCCCAGAAGCTGCTGAGCGCCAATCGTCCTCAAGCCAAGCCGGTGCGCAAGGCAGCCGGCAAGGCAGCCGCCAAGGTGACGGGCAAGCCGGCACGCAAACCTGCAGGCAAGGCAGCGGCCA
Organism: Chlamydiota bacterium; assembly: GCA_903970125.1. Classification (GTDB taxonomy): domain Bacteria; phylum Actinomycetota; class Thermoleophilia; order Solirubrobacterales; family Solirubrobacteraceae; genus Palsa-744. The sequence goes on along the minus strand of CAJCHW010000167.1, from coordinate 20,534 downwards.
AACCGGCATCCAAGACAACGAGTAAGTCAAGCTCTCCGCGCAGCTCGTCCACCGCGACCAAGGCCAAGGCGAGCACCACATCGGCACGCACCCGTGCAAGCGCGCCCAAGGCCAAGGCGAGCAAGGGCACTGCCAGCCGATAGCCCTTCGGCTGGCGCGCTACGGCAGCCGGCCACGCACGATACGCGGCCAACATGCTTGACTGCCTGCGATGTATGAGCAGGTTCTGACCGCACCTCTGCGACGATCGCTGCGGCGATCGTTGCCGGTGCGCCCGTTCCACGTGCGCTTCTGGGACGGCTCGATGCTGCGAGCCACAACCGCCGCCGATGCGCCTGTGTTCGAGCTGCGCTCGCCGCTCGCCGTGGCACAGGTGCTGCGCTCGCCCGGGCGTCTTGGGCTGGGGCGCGCCTACGTCGAAGGTTCGCTCGATGCCGACGACCTCGATGCCGCGTTCGGCGTGGTCGACTCGTTTGACCCGCCCCCGGTTGGGACCGCCGACCGGATGCGGCTGCTCGTTGCGGCGAGCGTGGCGGCGCTGCCGGCCGGCGTGCCACAGCGGCCCGATCTGGAGCTCGTACTGCGGGGCGAGCGCCACAGCCGTCAGCGCGACGCCGAGGCTGTCCGCTACCACTACGAGGTCGGCAACGACTTCTTTGCGCTGTTTTTGGACAGCTCAATGACATACAGCTGCGCGGTCTACTCACGCGGGGCGCACACGCTTGAGCAAGCGCAACAAGCAAAGCTCGAGCTGATCGCAACCAAGCTCGCACTCAAACCTGGCCAGCGCGTGCTCGATGTCGGCTGCGGCTGGGGCAGCTTCGCGATCCACGCCGCCAAAAACCACGGCGTGAGCGTGTTGGGCATCACGCTGTCGCAGTCTCAAGCAGAGCTTGCGCGCAAGCGCGTGGCGGAGGCCGGCGTAGCGGACTCCGTAGAGATTGCAGTCGCCGACTACCGCGAGCTCTCCGGAACCTCGTTTGACGCAATCTCAAGCATCGGCATGGTCGAGCACGTGGGTGAGAGCAGGATCGACGAATACGCGCGCATCCTGGCATCACTGCTTGAGCCGGGCGGCCTTTTGCTCAACCACGGCATCGCCGCGCTGATGGCGGACTACGACGGCAGCGACGACCCCTTCACCGAACGGTACGTCTTCCCTGACGGTGAGCCCCTGTACCTCTCGCGGATCCAGCTTGCGCTCGAGCGCGCGGGCCTGGTCAGCGAGCACGTTGAGGGCTTTACAACCGACTACGCGCTCACCCTCAAAGAGTGGTCGCGGCGTTTGGATGAACATCTGGACGAGGCGCGGCGGCTCGCCGGGGCTGAACGCACCCGCGTTTGGCGGCTTTATCTGCGCGCTGCGCAGCTCGGCTTTGAAACCGGCTTTACGGCCGTGTACCAGGTGCGTGCGCGCCGCCCGAAATCCTCGGGCGCATGAGCTGTCGTGAGCATCCTGGCGCGCCGTCAGGACGCCAGCTTGGCGACGCGGCGGCTGGGGGCGACACCCACGACATCCCAGGCCAAGCCCGTCTTTGCCATCAGGCTGATCACCCACCACGACGGGTCCACCTGCCAGCGTCGCTCACCGTGGCGCGCGCTCGTGGGGAACGCGTGGTGGTTGTTGTGCCAAGCCTCACCCAGCGTCGGCACTGCCAGCCAGGCTAAGTTCCGGGACTCGTCGCCGGTGGCAAACGGCTGACGACCGAAATAGTGACACAGCGAGTTGATCGAGAAGGTCGCGTGGTGCAACAGGAAGAGGCGCACCGCGCCACCCCACAGCAGCGCCGTGAGGCCACCGGCGACGGTGCCCGTGAGGCCGAAGCCGAGCGCGAACGCAAGTGCGAGGCCTGCCAGCGCCCAGACCAGAAAGGTGCGATCGACAAAACGTGCAATCGGATCGGCGAGCAGATCTTTGGAGTACCGGGCGGGCTCACACACGGCGTCGCCCACAAGGATCCAGCCGAGGTGGGCATGCGTCAAGCCTTCCACTGCGCCGCGCAGCCCAGGCCCGTGCTCGTGCGGGCTGTGCGGGTCGCCACTGGCATCCGAGAACTGGTGGTGCTTGCGATGGTTGGTGACCCACTCGATCAGGGGGCCCTCGATCGCCATCGATCCCAGCACTGCAAACACGAACCGCAGCACCTTGCCCGTCTTAAAGCTGCGGTGCGTGAAAAGCCGATGAAAACCGACTGTCACTCCGAGTCCGCTGGCTGTATAGAGCAGCGCGAGCACAACCAGGTCGGTCCAATGCAGCGCACCCCCCCACGCACGCCAAGCTGCGAAGCCAACGAGCAGCAGTGGAACCGTCATCACGAGGACGTTCGCCACTCGGTCGAAGCGGCCTGGCAGCCTGGCCTCAACCTGCGTCGGCGCCACGACAGGCGCTACGACCGGCTCTGTCGCGGCCGGGCTGCTGACTCTTACGGGTGTCGTGGTCGAAATGGAGTTGCTCCGGGCACGCGCGCGGCAGTTGCGGGGGCCCGCGTCGACGGGCGCGTGCTGATCATCAGCCACAGGCTGCGCGCGCTGCGCCGTCCTGATGACCAGCCAAGTATACAGCCGGCATGGGGCGAAAACCGCCTTACCACGGGACGGATCGTCCTGCCTTGGGCAGCACCCCGGGCGCGAGAGTCGAAGATCGGCGTTGCGATAAAAGTGCCGCTATGAGACGACTGACTGAACTCGCGTGCGGGCACCCGCGTCGCGTCCTGACCGTTGCAGGCGTTGTGTTCGTGGTCGCAATCGCGGTGGGCGGACCGATCGTGAACATGCTGCAGGCCTCGCTTTCGGACTTCGAAGACCAGTCCTCGCAGACTGCGGCGGCCACTCGCATGCTCCAACACGCCGCCGGCGCCGAAGATGAGCTCGGCCTGGTGGCACTGATCAAGACGGACTCGAGAGTCGCAGGCAACGATGCTGACGATGCGCTCGAGGAACGCGTCGCGCGGCTTTTGGTCGAACAGAGGGGCTTTCGCCATGCGTACGACGCTGTGGCTTCAGGCAATGCGGAACTGTTGTCCCGCAACGGGCGCGACGCGCTCGTGATGGCAACGTTTGCAACCCGCGAACTCGCGTACCAAGCGGCTGCACGGCTGCGACCGCTGCTGCGTCCAGACCACGTCTTATTTAGCGGCTTGGACATCGTCTTTGAGGAACTCACACACCGGTCGCGCACTGACCTGGAGCGGGCAGCCTTATACGCGCTGCCGCTGTTGCTGTTGCTCTCGTTGTGGGTTTTCAGAGGCTTGGTCGCAGCGCTTTTGCCACTGCTGGTGGGCGCGTTCACGGTATTCGGAACGTTCTTGAGCCTGCGGGTGGCAGACAGTTTCGTCGGTCTGTCGGTGTTCGCGCTGAACCTTGTCACAGCGCTCGGCCTGGGCCTCGCCATTGACTACAGCCTTTTTGTGGTCTCGCGCTACCGCGAGGAGCTCGCGCGCGCGCAGTTGCAGGCAGCCACGCCTACGGCGGCCATCGGCACGGCCGTCGCCGGCACGCTTTCGACCGCGGGGCGCACGGTGCTCTACAGCTCGCTCACGGTGGCGCTGGCGATGGCGTCTTTGTGCGTGTTCCCGCTGCGCTTTCTGTACTCAATGGGAATCGCTGGCGCGCTCACGGCGCTGATCGCGGGCGCGGTGTCACTGACCGTGCTGCCCGCGGTGCTCGTGGTACTCGGCGAGCGTGTCAATGCGCTCGCGCCGAGCTGGATGCGGCGCGAGTCGACGGCACCGGAACGCAGCGCGGCATTTTGGGCGCGCCTCGCACGTGCTGTGATGCGCCGACCGGGCCCGATCGCGCTCGCGAGCGCAGCGCTGTTGCTGGCAGTAGCGACGCCGACCTTGCGCTTGGGACTGACACCGGCCTCAACGAACATCCTGCCGACCTCGTCGAGCGCGCGTCAGGTCGAGGAAACGCTCACCCGCAACTTCGCCGCCGACCCAGCGGTCCCGATCGACGCCGTGGCCCACGCGCCCTTGCGCGACGACACGATCGTCGAAGCGTACGCCGACAAGCTTGCCAGCGTCAGCGGCGAGCCGTCGCGCGTGCATCTCAATTACGTCGGGCCCTCAACCTGGGCGATCACATTGCCTCCCATCGGCGACCCCTTCAGCGCCGCCAACGAAAGGCTCGTGAAGCGACTTCGGCAGATACGCGCGCCGTTCCCAACCGCTGTAGGAGGCATTACCGCGTGGTTCTCAGACCAGCTGCGCAGCCTGTCCGATCATTTGCCCGTCGCGCTACTGCTCGTGGCGCTGACGATGTTCCTGACGATCTTTGTCATGACCGGGTCGGCGCTGTTGCCGATAAAGACGTTCATCATGAACCTGCTCACGCTCGCCGCGACAACGGGCCTGCTCGTACTCGCTTTTCAAGATGGTCACCTTGGCGGTCTCTTTCAGTTCCGCTCAAACGGCGGCTTGGAGCCGTCAAACCTTGTGCTGTTACTGACGGTTGCATTCGCCATGGCCAGCGACTACGGCGTGTTTCTGCTTGCGCGCATCAAGGAGGCGCACGACTCGGGGCTGTCCAACTGCGCCGCCGTCGAATTGGGCCTGCAACGCACCGGTCGCCTGGTCACAGCCGCGGCGCTCCTTTTCTGCGTGGCGATGGGCGCGCTTGTGAGCTCGAGCATCCTGTCGATCAAGGAGCTCGGATTTGGAGTGGCAGTTGCCGTGGCAATCGACGCGGCTATTGTGCGTGCGCTGCTGGTGCCGTCACTGATGGCTTTGTTGGGCGACTGGAACTGGTGGGCGCCGCGGTGGCTGCGTGCCGTGCACGAGCGCATCGGCGCAAGCCACTGAGATCAGGTGCGCAGGTGCGCCGCGGCCTCACGGCGCTCAGCTGAGATCAAGCACGGGCGTGGGCGGCTCGATCCCACCGTCGGGGCTCTCAGTGGGGATGATCCCTGTGCCGATGGCGAAGAACTCGATCGTGTGACTGCCCCAGCCGTGGCTTTTCTCCTGCAGCTGGACGCCGACGATCCCCTCGGCCTTGATTTCCTGGGCCTCGCTCTGCATGCGCTCCATCGCGAGCTCGCGGGCGTCGTAGAGCGCCTGGGTGTAGTTCGCAAGCTCGACGTTTCTGCCGGTTTGCGCCATCGACTGCAGCATCCCACGGTGGGCGACATGGTAGACGCAGCTGCCCATCACCATGCCTACAGGCCTGTGACCGGTGCGCATCAACGTCCAGAAGTCCTGCCCGGAGAGGTCGCTTGTAAACGGACGGCCGCTGGGGGCCCGATGCAACACGCCCTCGCGGTGCTTGATCGCGGTGCCGATCGCGATGAACTCGGCCATGTCCTGGCCCCACTCGTAACGGCCCACATCCAGCCGCACGCCCACGATGCCGTCGGCGCCAAGCTGGTCGGCCTCCTCCTCCATGCGGGTCATCGCCAGCTGGCGCGCGGAGTACATGGCTTCTGAGAGCACCGACAGCTCCTGACTGCGCTTCCACCCGGCCAGCTGGATGCCGATGTGGTAGATCGAGCTGCCCACGACGAGCCCGACCGGGTCAAAGCCGGCCTGCTTGATCAGCAGAAACTCGTTGACGCTCAGATCCGAGGTGAACAGTCCGGCGCGGTTCTGTTGCAAGCGCGCACGCCCAGCCTCGGGCACACCCTCAAGCGCAGTCGGGTCATATGGAGCCTCTGTCTCCTTGGGTTCGGCTTCCGTGATCTGGTCGTCGATGGAGTCGCCGTCACTCATGCTGAGCTTCCTTTCTTTGCGTGATCGCTGAAGTTCGCTTGTCGGATGGTTGGGGGCTCAGAGCCACGTTGGCATCGGTCCTGTCCTACAAAGAGAGATTGAGCGTGGTCTCGGGCACCGGTGGCAGCGCTGCGTGTGAGTCGTGGATGGCGGTGCCCATCAGGTGCAGGACGACCAGCAGGCCGGACTGGTTGGAGCCACCGACGGCTTGGCGACGCATGTCGCGATCGATGCGGACACCCACGATCCCCGAAGCGCCCAGTTGCTGCGCCTGCTGCCGGATCGCGCCGGTGGCCTGCGCGCGCGCGGAGTAGATCGCCTGGGTAAATCGTGTCAGCTCGAAGTTGGCCTGCGCCATGCCCATGGTCGATGAGGCTGGCGCGGGTATGCCCAAGCCGGCGAGCATGCTGCCGACGCCGTCCGTCGAAAAGGCGTAGGAGTACCTCGAGTAAAACGCGGAACTGGCACCGACGATGCCGGCGGGCTCGATACCGGCGCTGATGAGCTTGACGTAGTCGGCCACACCCAGCTCTGTGAGCACAGGACTGCGTTGCTGCGTCGCGGCTCCCCGGACCGCATCGGAGTTGCGCGCCACCGCGGTGCCGATGACCGAGTATTCGATCACGTTGGAACCGGCCGCTTCCCCGTAGTCACGGGCTCCAATCCGCACGTCCACGCCCACGACCGCGTCGGCTCCGACCGCGGTGGCCTCGTGTTTCAGGCGCACGAGCGCGCGCGAGCGCGCCTCGTTGTAGGCATAACTGAGGGTGTCCATCTCGGCAACGACACCACCGCCGGCTTGGTAGGCGCCGGCGTACGATCCTGCGCCCCACCCGAGTCCCTGGTAACCCATCTGGTAGATCGAGCTGCCCATGACCTGGGCAAGCGGGCGCAGGCCAAGCTGCTGGCAGAGCGCGAAGTCGGCAGTGGAGAGATCGGACGTAAACGAGGCGCGTGAGTCACTCAGCTCGCGCAGGCGACGCCTGGCGCCCGGCGTGATGTCCCCCGCTTCAATGGCAACCAGCGACTCCGCCTGAGCGTCGCCACCGGCGCCGGGGCCGTCCGCCGAGGGCATTTAGCCCAAGAGCCTCGCGAGCGCGTCGCGGGCGCTGGAGCTGCGCTCGGCCTCGCTGCGCAGGTCGTCGGCCAGGGCGGCAACCCATTCGGCGGGGTCCAGGGGCTCGCGCTTGATCGCGATACCGCCGACCTGGCGTTCGCGGGAGCAGTCAAGCCGATCGCCGACTACCGAAAGCTGGTAGCGCATCGCCCCCAGCTCGACTTTAAGCTCGGTCACGTGCGACGGCCCGCGACGCAACAGACCGCCGCCGCCGCGTTGCACCCGCGTGCTGCCGGGCAACGACTGCTCGAGCTTGGTAGCCAACACCTCCAACGAGATCCTCAGGTCGCTGCCGTCGGCACGAATTCCGGCAGCAGCGAGGTCGAAGTCCGCTCCGGCATCCCGCGCGGTCGCCATGGCAACAAGACTACTGCGGCTTGGCTGAGAGTGGACGAGGCCGTTGTCGCCGCCGCCCTTGCCGTGGCAAGCGTTGCGCTCGTGCGCCTACTGGTACCCGTCGGCGTCGATACCGCGGGCCAGCTGTATGAGACCCTCCGCTGGCTACACGGTGGCTTTCAGTTTTGGGACAACTACTGGTACGACGGCCGCTACTCGCTGATCGACTACTCGTTGCTGTATTACCCGATCGCGGGCTTCGCCGGCCAGCTGCCCACGATCCTGGCGATTTCGGCGGCCAGCGGGTACCTCTTCGAGGGCTTGGTCTTCGGTCGTTTCGGTGTGAGCTCTCCCTGGCCGGCACGCGCGTTCGCCGTGACTGCGTCAATCGGCGTTTGGATCTCCGGTGAGTACCCGTTCGCGCTGGGGATGGCCCTGGGGTTGCTGGTACTCGTGCTTTGCGACCAAAGGCGGGTCGTGCTCGCAACAGCCGCAACCTTGGCGACGCTGCTGGCAAGCCCGCTGGCATTCCTCCTGCTGATGCTGAGTCTCGCGGGCATCGCGGTGGGCGCGGGGAGCCGGCGGCGTCTGCTTGACCTGCGCCTGGTCGTCGGCCTGGCGTTGTGCGGCCTGCTGGGCGTCGGCGTGCAGCTGGCGTTTCCCGCCGGCGGCGACTTTCCCTTCAATTTTTGGGCGCTGTTTCAGGTGCTGGCGCTCAGCGCCTGCTCGTTTGCGGCGTCGGCGAAGCTGCGCGGGGTCGGCGTCATACGCGGCATGTTCGCGGCGATGTCAATCGCCGCAGTGGCCGCCTATGTGATCCCTTCGCCCGTGGGCGGAAACGCCACGCGCCTGATCGACTACGTCGGGGGACCACTGATCTGGATCCTGCTCGCACGCCAGCTGCACGAGCGCCGCATGCGGAGGGCTGTTGCGATCATGATCGGCGCAGTGGCGTTGGGCGGGCAGCTGGCGCCGAACGTCGTCAGCGCCTCGCTGGCTCTGAACGCGCCGTCGGCACAGGCTCGTTTCTGGTCCGGCGCGATCGCGTTTTTACACGCGCACTCAAACCCCAACTTCCGCGTCGAGTCAGTTGACAGCGCCGGTCATTGGGATGCCTACTACCTTCCCGCCGCGGGCATACCGATCGTGCGTGGATGGTTTCGCCAGGACGACTTCCCAGGCAACGAGTTGCTCTATGCCCACGCGCTCTCGTCGGCGCGCTACGACAGGTGGCTGCGCAACAACGGCGTGCACTACGTCGTGCTGCCGAGCGGCGCGTTGGACTACAGCGCTGTCGCCGAGGCGCACGTGCTCATTTCCGGGCGCTCGGGGCTGCAGGTCGTATACCGCGACCCCAACGTGACAATCTTTGCGCTCCCTAAAGCGACGCCACTGGTGACGGCCCCTCGGGGTCGCCGCGCCGCGGTGCTGGACTTCGGACACACGTCGGTGGCGGTGCGGCTGAGCGTGCCCGGCAGGTACCGATTTGCGGTCAACTACACGCCGTACTGGGAAGTCTCGCCGCCCGGCAGCGCATGTATCTTCGAATCTGCGCACGGCTTCAGCGAGATCGTGGCTGCGCGCGCTGGCACCATCACGGTCCGCTTCGGACCAACGTTGGAGCAGATGCTTGGAGGCGCAGGCACGGCGTGCCACGCTCAGACACGGGCGGCGGGCGCCTGACCGCGTCCGTCCCCGCCAATCTGAGCGAGGACTAAATACGATGGGCGCATGGACCCCGCCCGCACGGCGCTGTTGGTTATGGATATTCAGAAGGGGATCGCAGAGCGCGTCGGCGGCGAAACGCTGCTGGCTCGCCTGATGGAGGCGATCGCGGCGGCACGCAAAGCGCGTGTGCGGGTGATCTACGTCAAGCTCGGCTTTCGCCCGAACTATCCCGAAGTCAGCCGTGCCAATCCGATCTTCGCGCACGTCGCCGACACCGAAAACTTCGTTGAGGGCATCTCCAGCGACATTCACCATGCAATCGCGCCGGACAAGGACGACATCGTCGTGACCAAACGCCGTGTCAGCGCGTTCTCGGGCAGTGACCTCGACGTCGTGCTACGCGCCGGTTCCATCAACGCACTGGTGCTCTGCGGGATCGCGACCAGCGGCGTGGTTCTATCGACCCTGCGCCAGGCCGCCGATATGGACCTTGCGCTCGCTGTGCTCGCGGACGGGTGCGCCGACGCCGACGAGGAACTTCATCGCGTGCTGATGGAGAAAGTCTTTCCGCGCCAGGCGCAGATCCTCACGGTCGGTGATTGGCGAGCCGCGCTCAAGGCTCGCGCAAAGACCTGAACGCCGCTCTCTACGCAGACGCCGGCTGCCCCACTCTGTAGGCACCGTCACGCCCGCTCTCATCAAATCGCACAGCTGTGGTGCGCGCTGTGCCCATGGCCCAAGCACTTGTGCTCAGAAAGGCGACGACCAGCATGATCGCGCCCAAGGCGACCATGATCCACCAGCCTGGATGGGTGGCCGCCGCGAAGCCCGGGCCGATATGCGCCGAGATCGCGCCGCCGGCCACGGCGCCGAGGATCGCCACGCCCAGCGTGGCCCCCACCTGACGGCTCGTGGACGCCACGCTGGCGGCCACGCCGGCCTGCGATGGCGGCATCCCGGCGACGGCGGTGTTCGTGATTGGCGGGTTGATCAGGCCAAAGCCCACCCCAAAGATCAGGTAGGCAACCAGCAGGTGGGCGGTGGTCGTGGTCGGCGTCAGGCCGGTCAGCAGCAGCGCGCTCACGATCACCGCGCACGCCCCGGCAAGCAGTGGGACGCGCGGCCCGCGACGACCGACCAGCCGTCCCGACAGTGGCGCAAAGACCACCGTCATCGCAGCCATGGGCAGCGTGTAAAGCCCCGCCTGAAAGGGTGACAGCAGGCGCACATCCTGCAGGTAGAGCGTGTTGAGAAAGAGAAACCCGCCAAGCGCGGCAAAGGCCGAAATCGCGATCACGCTGGCGCCGGCGAATGGCGCGCTGCGAAAGAACCCCATCTCCAGCACGGGCTCATCGCGGCGCAACTCGTACCGCACCAACGCTACAAAGCAGGCCAGCGAGAATGCGAATATGCCGAGAGTCGTGCCCGATATCCAACCGTCGCTGGGGCCCTCGATGATCCCGTAGGTCAAAGAGGCAAGAGCCGAGGCCACCAACACCTGGCCGACGGGATCCAGCCGGCGTGCGTGCGCCGCGCGCGATTCGGGCACAAACGCAGCTGTCAGCACGACCGCAGTGATCCCGATCGGGACGTTGACCAAGAACACCGACCTCCAGCCAACGGAGTCCACCAGAGCACCACCCACAACCGGTCCCAAGGCCATGCTGACCCCAATCACGGCGCCCCATACTCCGATCGCCTGGGCGCGCTCGCGTGGATCCTCAAAAACGTTGCGGATGATCGACATCGCGACTGGGTTCAGCATCGACCCGCCCAGCGCCTGCACGACGCGGAACGCCACCAGCAGTTCGAGGTTCGGCGCCAGCGCGCACGCCAGCGATCCGATTGAGAACAGCAGGAGCCCAACCTGAAATACGCGCCGCCTGCCCAGGCGGTCGGCCATCGCTCCAGCGAGCATCAGCAGGCTGGCGAGCACAAGCGTGTACGCGTCGATCGTCCATTGAAGGCCCGACAGGGAGGCATGCAGGGAGCGGTGGATGGCGGGCAAGGCGACGTTTACGATCGTCACGTCGAGCCCCACGATCAGCAGGCTCATGCTGCAGATCAACAGCACGACCAGCCGCCGCGCGCGGTTGAGAGCGGGCCCGGCGCCGTTTGCTTGCGCCAACTGGGCGGCCTGCGGTGCCCCGGGCGAGTCAGCGGTCATACCGCTGTCGATGCTAGCCGCCCGTCTTCAGCGACCATCGCGAGCCTGTCAGAGTTGGTCGCAATGAACCCTCGCCACGAGCGCCGCGTAGGCAAGCACGCCGACTCCGGGCACCAGCTGGGAGTGATCGGCGGCCTGTCCGCGCTCAGCCTGGATGCGCTTTCAAGCGTGGCCTACGGACCGGAAGCGATGGTGCTCGTGCTGATCGGCGCCGGCGTAGGCGCCCTGCGCTTCACGCTCCCGCTCACGCTCGTGATCATCGGAATGCTGGGACTGCTGGTGCTCTCCTACTCGCAGGTGATCCGCGCCTACCCGGACGGTGGTGGCGCCTACGCCGTGGCCAAGGCGAACCTCGGTCGCCAGCCCAGCCTGCTGGCGGCAGCTGCGGTCGTGGTCGATTACGTGCTCACCGTCGCCGTCAGCCTCGCCGCGGGCGCCGCGAGCCTGGGCAGCATTTTCCCGTCGTTGGCACACCATCTGTTGCTTGTTTCACTCGTGGGACTGGTGGTGCTTGCGGCGATCAACATGTTCGGGCTCGCCGAGTCCGCACGGGTGCTGATGTTTCCGACTGCCGTCTTTATCGTGAGCATCTTTGCCGTGATCATCGTTGGCGCAGTGCACTTTCACCCAGTGTCAACGCTTGGAAAGCCGCTGAATTTCCCCGCCGGCACGACCGCTGCGCTCGGAATCGTGTTGATCCTCAAGGCGTTCGCATCCGGCTGTTCAGCGGTCACAGGCGTCGAGGCGATCTCAAACGGAACACCGGCCTTCCGCAAGCCGCGCGTGCGCAATGCCCAGCGCACCGAGCTGGCACTCGGTGCGCTGCTGGGGGTAATGCTGCTGGGCCTGGCCCTTTTGATCCACGACCACCACGTTGTGCCACGTTCCGGTGTCACGATCCTGGCGCAGGTCAGCGCGAGCGCGCTTGGATCGGGGTGGCCGTTCTACGTCACAAACCTCTCCGTGGCACTCGTCCTGGGACTGGCGGCGAACACGAGTTTCGGCGGCCTGCCAGTGCTGATGAGTCTGCTGGCCGGGGACAACCGCCTGCCCCACGTCTTTGCCCTGCGGGCCGCGCGGCCCGTGTACCGCACGGGCATCACGGCACTGGCAGTTGGCGCGGGCCTGTTGTTGGTCGCCACGCGCGCACAGGTAAACGAGCTGATCCCTCTCTTTACGATCGGTGTGTTCGTGGGCTTTACCATCAGCCAGCTCGGTTTGGTCCGCCACTGGCACCGATCGCGTCCACCACGCTGGGGAGTGCGCGCTGTCCTCAACGGGGCGGGCGCGACGATGACAGCGATCGCCGTGGTGGTGTTCTTGGGCAGCAAGTTCCTTGAGGGCGCGTGGGTGGTTGTGATCGCGGTGCCCGTATTGATGTATCTCTTTTCCCATACCGAGACCTACTACAAGCGGGTCGCCGTAGAACTGAAGCTGGGACGGACTCCAGACCCGCCCCAAAAGCATCCGAGCATCGTGATCGTCCCGATCGCGACCGTGAGCGTGCTCACCGAGAAGGCGATGAGCGCAGCGTTTTCACTCGGTGACACGGTGATCGCGGTGGCGGTTGCAGGCGACGAGCAGGAGGCCGACGGAATTCGCCATGCGTGGGAGCAGTGGAAGTGCAGCGCTCCCATGGAGGTGGTGATCGATCCGCACCGTTCGCTCGTACGCACCGTGCTCGCTTACATCGAGTCGATCGGGCAAACCGACTCCATCGTCACCGTGCTTATTCCCGAGGTGATTCCGTCCAAGCGCCGCCACGAGATCTTGCACAACCAGCGCGGGCGCATCCTTGAGGCCGTGCTGAAGTCGCGTACCGACGTGATCATCGCCACGCTCCCGTTTCGCATTCACGAGTGAGGCGGAGTGTCGGCCGGCTGATCGACGGCGGGAGCGGCGGCTAACGTAGGCTGAGGTAGGCAATGACCGATGCAGCGGACTATGCGGCGGCTGGGCTGCTCGATGGCCTTGACGGCAAGGCGCGCGCAGAACGGTTGGCGCTGCTTGACAATCTCACGGCCGCCGGCGTCACGCTGGCCGAACTCCGCGACGCGGCTGCCGAAGACCAGCTGATCTTCATCGGGGCCGAGCGACTGGTTGGTGGCGGCAACGTTTACACCATGCGCACACTCGCCGAGGAGTCCGGACTGGACGTTTCTTTCCTCGCCGAGATCCTGCGAGCAAGCGGTCAGGCGGTTCCGGACGCCGACGAGCTCGTCTTTGGCCCCGGTGATCTGGCGCTGGTCAAAGTGGCGCGGACATACAGAGACATCCCGGGTCTGACCGACGAGGACGTGCTCGACGTGGCGCGCACACTGACGCGCGGGCTGCGCCCGGTCGCTGAGCAAATGCGTACGCTCGCGCTGCGACTGGCGATCACACCGGGCGCCAGCGAGGCCGAGCTTGCGGAACGCTACATCGGGGTCGCCGGGGCACTGACGCCGATGCTCGAACCGCTGCTCGGCGAGTCGATGCGCTTGCGCCTCCGTGATATGGCCCGCACCGAGGCGGTCACGGCTGCCGAGCTGAGCGCCGGCGCGCTGCCGGGGGCTCGTGATGTGGGCGTCTGCTTTGCAGACCTCGTCGGATTCACCAGCGCCGGCGAGACCCTGGGGCCTGATCAGGTCAGTGAGATCGCGCGGCGGCTGGAGGAGGTGCTCGATCGCGCGGTCAAACCGCCCGTGCAGATGGTCAAGACGCTCGGCGACGGCGCGATGCTCGTGAGCCCCGAGCTGCCGGAGCTGGTCGATGCAGCGCTTGCGCTGGTGGAGGCCGCTGCGCACGACGACAGCCTGCCGGACCTGCGCGCGGGAATCGCCTACGGACCGGCACTCAGCCGTGCCGCCGACTGGTACGGGCGGCCAGTCAACCTCGCAAGCCGCGTCAGCGACGTTGCGCGCCCGCGGACGGTGCTTGCAGCCGACACGGTGCGTGAGGCCATGCGTGAGCACGCGTTCGCGTGGTCTTTTGCGGGCCCGCGGACGCTAAAGGGCATCCGCGAGCCAGTGCGGCTCTACCGCGTGCGCAGGATTGCCGCCTGACCATGTGCCGGTTGTTTGCCATGAGTTCGGGATCAAAGCCCGCCAAGGCCACGTTTTGGCTCTTGGACGCTCCCGACAGCCTTGCTGTGCAAAGCCACCGCGAGCCCGACGGCACCGGACTTGGCTGGTTCTCCAGCGATGGCCACCCGCACATCAGCAAGCAGCCGCGTGCGGCCTACGGCGACCGCACGTTCTCGCGCGAGGCACACGAGATCGTCTCAAGCGCCGTGGTCGCACACATCCGCTTTGCCTCCACGGGTGCGCTGGAGGCAAAGAACACTCACCCCTTCGAGCAGCACGGTCGGCTGTTCGCGCACAACGGCGTGATCGAGAATCTCGCCGAGCTGGAGGCGCAATTGGGTGCGATGTGGAGCCTCGTCAAGGGCGACACCGACTCCGAGCGCTTCTTCGCGCTGATCACGAAGGAGATCTCGGCGCACGGTGACGTGGCGGACGGAGTGACCGCGGCGTGCCGGTGGGTAGCGGCGAACCTGCCGCTGTTCGCGATCAACTTCGTGCTCCAGACGCCCGAAGGCCTGTGGGCGCTGCGCTACCCCGACACCCACGAGCTCTACGTGCTCGCGCGTGCACCCGGCTCGCCACTGGAGCATCGCTCAAGCTTTGGCGGGCTGGTCAGCTCCGACCACGGCGCCCACAACCCGCTCGTGGTGGTGGCCAGCGAGAAGATGGACGACGACCCCGGGTGGCGGCTGCTGAACAGTGGCGAGCTGTTGCATGTCAGCCCAACGCTCGGACTCAGCTCTCGCGCCATCCTGACCGACCCGCCCGCACACCCGCTGGCCCTGAGCGACCTCGGCGCAGCGGGCCGCGCCTCGCAGGCCAAGACGCCCACCTAGCGCCTTACAGCTCGCCCAGATCGGGCTCTGCCCCGATCCCCTCACGCATCCGCCGCAGCTCCCGAAGCTCACGAACGGCATCGTCTTCACCGCCCAGAGGCAGCCCATCGCGGCTGCCGAGCAGCTCAACGTCGACGCGATGGCGCACGAGCTCGCCTTCAACGGCATCGACGCGCTGCGCGCCTGCTCCCGGGCGCGAGCTGACAGCGCGCACGAACTTGGAGCCCTCGAAAAGCAGGCCCACACCGTCATCGACCGCCCAGCCTCCGGGCAACGCGCCGCTGCGGACGCTCGCAAGCCAAACCGGCAGCCGTGCCGGCTCGCCGTCGGCGTGCACGCTCAGCGAGCCCTCCAAGAGCCCAACACCAGTGATCGGTTCAGGCGGTCCGCTGGAGCACGTGACCCCACCCTCAAACCAACACATCGCGCCGGCGCTGAGCCCCGCGAGCACAGTCCCGCGCCGCCAAGCCTCGGTCAACAACGCGTCGAGTCCGTGTGCCCGCCAGATGGCGAGCATGTTGCGCATCGAGCCGCCCCCGACGTACACGATGTCCTGGGCCATCACGGTCTCGGCCAGCGGCCGCTTGGCACCGTGTAGGCGAAACAGCGAGAGCTGTTCGGGGATGCACCGACGGCCCGCGAAACGCGCTTGAAACGCGTTCATTTGCGCCAGCGTGTCGCCTGAGGCCGTTGGCAGAAAGAGCACCCGCGGGCGTGTTGCCGGCGAGAGACTCAGGACGAAATCGTCCAGCAGTGGGTTCGCGGGCTCCATCGTGAAGCCACCACCGCCCATCGCAAAGATCGTTTTTGCGATCACGCTGCCACGGCCGCACCTCGCGGTTGTGGCTCCACCCCGAGGTAGACGACATCCACACACGTCTCAACCACGCCGCCATCGCCGGGATCGATGCGGTAGGCGCACCCACCCAAGCGCGAGCTCACAGCGCGCTCCAGGTGCGTACCGCGGAAGTGCAACGCCACCCCGTCCTCGACGGCAAAGCCCGGAAGCATCCCGTCGGCCACAAACCGCCGATACTCGGCACGGCGTGCCGGCTCAGCGTCGTAGTGCACACAGTTTGAGTACGGCAACAGCCCGAGCCCGCGCACGCTGCGCGGCGCGCCGTGAAACGCGCTCAGTGCCTCCTTGAACCAGCACAACGATCCGGCCGAGGGACCACAGAGCACGATGCCCCTTTCCCACGCCTTGCGCAGAACCTCGTCCAGGCCATGCGCACGCCACGCCCCGAGCATGCTCACCATGTTGCCGCCACCCACGTAGATCACATCCTGGGAGAGCAGATGGCGCTCAAGGTCGTTCTCGACTGCGCCCGCACCCTGATCGCGCCGAAATAGCGAAACGTGACTGGCATCGCAGGTGGGGGCAAAGCGACGATAGAACCGCACAACGTAGTGATCAGCGTCTCCGGAAGCGGTGGGCAAAAAGCACACTCGCGGCCGCGCGGCCGCTGTCAACGACAGCACGTAGTCGTCAAGCAGAGCGCTCTCGCTCTCCATTGAGAAGCCGCCGCCGCCAAGTGCAACGATTTGGGGGTCGCCGAGTCGCATCATGGTTTCGCTCGGTAGCTCAGCCAGCCCGCCTTCCTTGAGCTGCCGAACACCAATCATGGTGGCTGCTTTACAGGGATTGCGGTATGGACCGCAAGCCAAGATCGCAAAGGGAGCGATCGACACCGGGCCATAGCCGATCACACCCAGATCGCGATGTCAGCAGGCCGTGAGGCTAATCTGAAGAGCTTTAGGAACACGATGAAGCTCGAGGGGATCCATCACGTCACCGCCATCACCGGCGATGCACCGCGCAACGTCGATTTCTATGTCGGCGTGCTTGGACTGCGCCTGGTCAAGAAGTCCGTCAACCAGGACGACCCGACCGTCTACCACCTGTTTTACGGCGACGAGGAGGGCTCCCCGGGCGCCGACCTCACGTTCTTTGAGTACCCCCACGCCTTGCGTGGCCGAGCTGGGGCCGGAATGGTGCACCGCATCGATTGGCGCGTCGAAAGCCAGGCGGCCCTGGACTTTTGGACCGCGCGGCTGGCCGACCACGGGGTTGAGATCACGCGCAGCGACGATGAGCTCGTCTTCGCCGATCCCGAGGGGCTGCAACATGCGCTGCTGGTCTCCACAGCGGCCGATTCGCCACTGATCGCGGATGCTCCCGGGATTCCGCGCGAACACGCCCTCCAGGGCTTCGATGGGGTGAGGGCTTATGCGGTCAATCCGGGGGCAAGCGACCACCTGCTGCGCGACGGACTGGGATTCGTGGATTCGCTCACCGGAGCGCTCCAGCTGCGCGGCGATCACCGCGGCAGCTTCTACCGCTATGACCCACCCGGCGACGCACCCCCGCAGCCGGGGGCGGGCACGGTGCACCACGTGGCCTTCGCTGCAGCCATGGACGACCACGAGGCCTGGCGTGAACGTGCCGCCGCGTACGGTGCCCGGCCCACACCCGTGATCGATCGCTACTACTTTCGCTCAATCTACTTTCGTGAGCCGAGCGGCGTGCTGTTTGAGATCGCCACGATCGGGCCCGGATTTGCGACCGACGAGGCGCCCGAGCATCTTGGCGAGCGACTGTCTTTGCCACCGTTTCTGGAGCGCCGTCGTGGGGAGATCGAACCGCTGCTGACGCCACTGCCGGACCCACGCGCGCGCGCCTAGCTGACGTGCCCGCGCGCGGACCGCTGCTGATCGCCGATGTGCCCTGGTTGCTCTACCGCTCTTTCTTTGCCTTGCCGCAATCAATAAAGGGCGCAGACGGCCGACCCGTCAACGCGCTGCTTGGCACAGTCAACACACTGCTGGCGATCGTCGGCTCGCACTCGCCGCGGGCTGTCGCCGCGTGCACCGGCGCCGAGGAGGCGAGCTACCGCACCGCGCTTTACCCCGCATACCACGCCCACCGTGACCCGATGCCTGCGGCACTGGCCGCGCAGTGGGCCGTTGCGCCCGCGCTGCTTGAGGCGCTCGGCTGGCAGGTCAGTGGCAGTGACGAGCTCGAGGCCGACGACGTGATGTTCTCCTACGCCCGCGTCGAGTCCGAGGCGGGTGGCACGGCGCTGCTTTTAACCGGTGACCGCGACCTCTTTGGCGCCGTTGGCCAGCACGTGGCCGTACTCGCGCTTGGCCGTGGTGGCGCCACCGAGGAGATCGGACCGGCGCAGGTGCGCGAGCGCTACGGGATCGGACCCGAGCTCGTGCCGGACTTCATCGCGTTGCGCGGCGACCCATCCGACGGGCTGCCCGGGGCTCAAGGCGTGGGAGCCAAGACAGCCGCTGCGCTGCTTGGCCGGCACGGCTCGCTTGAGGCGGTGCTGGCCGCCGCCGAGGCCGCCGCCGGCTCCGGCTCTGCCGATCAGATGCGGCCCCGCACAGCCGCTGCACTGACGGAGAGCTCGGAGTTGTTGACGCGCTTCAAAGAGATCGCCACGCTTCAGCAGATCCCTGTGAGGCGCCCGCCCGACGGTGCCACCGACTACCCACGGGGCTCTGAGTACGCGCGTGCGCTCGGTATGAACGGGCTCGCCAAGCGGCTTGCGCTCGGGGCGCAGGGGAGTTGAGGAGTCAGGCCGCGCCTCAGCTACCCGCTATCAGCCGCCTGCTGGCGCCGCAACCAGGGCTGCCGAGCCCAGCACCCCGTCACCATCCGGTGCCAGCCGGCGGCTTGGCGCAGCGTTGATCCCGGGGCCGGCGTGCGCAGTCACATCCCAGGCCTCGAGGTCTGAGCCGCAGCGCTCGCAGCGACGCCGGTCGTCGACGCTGCCGCCGCAGCCTGTGTGCTGGAGTACGACGGGGGGGCCCGCGGGCGCGGCGTGACGATCGCCCCACTCCCGCAGCGCCATCAGCACCGGCCAAAGGTCGACCCCCTTTGCGGTCAGGCGGTACTCGCTGCGAGCGGGGCGCTCCTGGTAGGGGACACGCTTGAGCACTCCCGCATCGACCAAGCGCTGCAGGCGCGCGTTCAGCACGTTGCGCGCGACGCCAAGATTGCGCTGCATCTCGTCGAACCGGCGCACTCCCAGGAAGACTTCGCGCAGGATCATGATCGTCCAGCGCTCACCTACCAGCTCCAGGGTGCGCGCGACCGAACAGTTCTGTTCTGCGTAATCGCTGCCGAGCACAGTTTCAGGTTAGCGGACTGCGTTGCATCACACAACGCTCTGCGCTAGAGTGCGTTGCGTCAAGCAACTCTGTCGTCGAAAGAGGGCATCATGTCGAGGCGCACCAAGGTCACGCTCACGGTCTCTGTCGGGGTCTTCATGGCCTCGCTGGACCTTTTCATTGTCAACATCGCATTCCCGGCGATCCAGCGCAACTTTCACGGCGCTAGCCTGGGGACGCTGTCGTGGGTTCTGAATGCCTACGCCATCACCTTTGCCGCGCTGCTGGTGCCGGCAGGCCGCTGGGCCGACCGCGCAGGACGCAAGCGGGGATTTCTGGCGGGACTCGCGATCTTCAGCCTTGCCTCGGCGGCATGCGCCGCCGCGCCGTCGGTTGGCGCGCTTACGGCCGCGCGGGTCGTGCAGGCGCTGGGTGCCGCGCTGATGCTGCCGACGTCACTGGGTCTGTTGCTGCCCGAGTATCCCGCTGCCAAACGCGGGGCGGCCGTGGGAATCTGGGCGGCCGTAGGCGGCGTTGCCGCGGCGGCGGGGCCGCCGATAGGGGGACTGCTGGTCCAGGTGGGATGGCGGTGGGTGTTCATAGTCAACGTGCCAATCGGGCTGGCCGCGCTGGCCGCCTCGTTTGGCCTGCTGCGTGAGGTGCGCGACCGTGCCGGCGCGCGGCCGGACCTGCTGGGAGCGGCCCTGTTCACGGCGGCTATAGGAGCGCTCACGCTCGCGATCATCAAGGCGCCGCAGTGGGGCTGGGGTGGCGCACGCGTGCTCGCTTTGTTTGGCACAACCGCAGTGCTCGTTGCACTGGTGGCCCGGCGCTGCGCAACTCACCCCGCGCCGCTCGTGGAGCCCATCATCGTGCGCACCCGCGCGATCGCGCTGGCGAACCTGGGAGCGCTTCTGTTCTTCTGCGCCTTTGCCGCGCTGCTGTTGGGAAGCGTGCTGTTTCAGACATCTGTCTGGCACGACTCGATCGTGCGCGCCGGACTGCAGATCGCCCCAGGGCCGGCAATGGCCGCGGCGTTTGCTTTCCCCGGCGGAGTGCTTGGCCAACGCTTTGGCCAGCGGTACGTGGGCGCCATCGGGGCGATCCTGTTCGCTTGTGGGTGCGCCTGGTTTCGCACCCACATGACGCTGGCCCCGAACTACGCGGGCGCGATGCTTCCGGCGCAGCTGCTCGGGGGAGCGGGCGTTGGCCTGGTGCTGCCAACGCTTTCGGCCGCCGCCACCGGTCCGCTGCCGGCGGCGCGCTTTGCAACAGGCACGGCCGTGCTGGGCATGTCGCGCCAGCTGGGATCGGTGCTCGGCGTCGCAGCGCTGGTGGCAATCCTCGGCACCCCCTCGCCGGCGACCGCCGTGAGCGCATTCGGCGGCGGCTGGACATTCATGATCATCGCCGCAGCCTGCGCGGGCGCGGTGCTGCTGGCGGTTGGTCCCGTGCGCATCGGCAGCGCCGAGCCGGAGCCCGATCCGGACTCAGGGTCGATCGCCGCGCGCCGCA
>CAJCHW010000166.1 GCA_903970125.1 Chlamydiota bacterium | reverse complement strand
GTCCCCTGGTTGCAAGCACCGTCGCCGAGTGTGCACAGTGTCGCCTCATCGGTGCCTTTTAGATGGGACGCCATCGCAATGCCCGCCGCGATCGGCAGGTTGCCCCCGACGATGCCGTACCCGCCCATGAAGCGGCGCTCCGCGTCGAACATGTGCATCGATCCCCCGCGCCCGCCGCAGCAACCGTCAACGCGCCCAAAGAGCTCGGCCATCACTCGCCCCGGCGGCGTGCCGCGCACCAGCGCGTG
This sequence comes from Chlamydiota bacterium, assembly GCA_903970125.1. GTDB lineage: Bacteria > Actinomycetota > Thermoleophilia > Solirubrobacterales > Solirubrobacteraceae > Palsa-744. The sequence goes on along the minus strand of CAJCHW010000166.1, from coordinate 15,804 downwards.
CCCGTGTGAGCGGTATGTCGATACCAGGTAGTCGGTCTGCCGCAGTGCCCGCGCCGAGCCCACGATGGTGGCCTCCTCGCCGATCGCCAGGTGTAGAAAGCCGCCCACCTTGGCGCGCGCGTACATCTCACCGGCGCGTTCCTCAAAGCGGCGGATCAGCAACATCGTGGCCAGCCACTCCAGTGCCACCTCGGCGGGCGGATGCGGTCCTGGTGCGGGGGTCGTTATACCCACGAATCAGAATCCGCGAGCCGCCGGCCGCTCGCGGGCGGCTCGATCTCGTCCGACAGCTCCACGTCCAGCCACCGTCGCGCGAACTCCCCCGGTTCCACCTGGGAGAGATCGGCCCGCAGCGCGCGCGCCAATCGCGCGGCGCGCAGCGGCGCGAGGTTCCAGGACAGCAGGACTTCGCCGCTGGCGATGTCGACCACCTCGATGTGGTCCGAGCGGGCCGGGTGGGCGAGGCTCGCGGGCATCCAGCCACCACGCCGAACGAGCAGGCGGTAAGCGCGGTTGGCTCTCATGCCGCGAGTGCCGCCGCTTCGTCGAGTCCCGCCTCGCCCAGGAATACGTCGCCGGCAATGCAGACGGCGGGAAGCCGCGTGACGCCCTGCCGTGCAGCCTCGGCAGTCGCGTTTGCAAGCTGGTCAGAAATCGAACCGAGCTCCAGAGCGCGCAGAATCGCGTTTGGATGCATCTCGCAAGCCGCGCCCGCGATCAGCACGTACTCGACGTCGGCGAGGTCGTGGGCCCCGGCAAAGGCTTGGCGAAAGGCGGCCTGCGCGAAGGCCACGGTGCGCCCGATGTTCTTGGCGTAGGTCGCTGCGAGCATCGCGTCGCGGCTGTCAAACGGGTACTCGCGCGGCAGGCGCAGCGGTTGTAAGCCGAGCTCGCGTGCGCGGGCCGCGCACGCTGCGCTGTCGGCGTCGGTCTGCGAGCGGCCGGCGCCCAGCCCGTCCGCTGAGACCGGCTGCCATTGCAGCGGTGTCGGCAGGACCTGCAGCACGCGCTCGGCAGCCAGGTAGCACTCCGGGCTTGCGAGATCGAAGTAGAAGGCAGCGTCGCTGAACGCGCTGTCGTCAGCAGGCACCCTTAGAGCCTAGCTGCGCCGCCCGGGCGCCCGTCACTTGACGATCGTGAAGCTCAGCGGGCCGGCTTGCGACGCCGCTCCAGTGGACTCACTCGCACTCAGCGTGACCGAATAAAGCGCCGGCTCCAGCCGTATCGATTTGGAGAGGCGCCCCTGGAAGGACACATGGTTGGTTCCCTCGTGGCCCTTGAACAGGAGCATTGCTTTCAAGGAGCTCGTGCAGCTCTCGGCGTATGTGCTTGCCGCGCGCAGCTCTGCGCCACTCGTGACGCAATGGCCACCGATCTCAAAGCCGTGCCCGCGGTGATCGAACGTCAGCGCCACATTGGCGGACTCGTTCAGCGCAAACGTGAACTGCGTCCCGATCGGCACACCCCGCGGGTGTCGCGGGCGACGGCTGATCTGCGCCAGGGCGTCACCCTCGCGCCATCGGCGATGGGACTCCATAGCATCGGAGATAACAACTGGCACCGCCGTGATCTGCGCCGGCGCCGGCGCCGGCGTTGTCACGGGAGCGACCGGTGACGCCAGGATCGCGGCAACCGGTTCGTACACGACCTGCTGAAATGGCGCCGAAGAGGAAGCTTCGTAACCGATTTCGCCGGAATAGGTCGCCAGCAAGGTGTAGGTGCCCGCAGCGGTGGGCGTCGCTTCGCACGTCGCCGTGCCCGCCGGCGAGCTGGCCACGGCGATCGCTTCGCAGCCGGGCAGCGGCGTGCCGCCGGCGCTGAACGCGACGGTGCCGCCGTCGGGCGCCGGCGCGACGGTCGCGACGAGCTTCACCGGACTGCCGACCGCCGACGGGTTGGCGGACGGGCTCAGCGCGGTTGTTGTGGCAGTGTCGATGACCTGCCGCAACGGTGACGAGGTCGAATGGACGTAGTAAACGTCACCCGAGTAGCTGGCCTGGAGCCCATGGGCACCGGGTTCGGTCAGTTCGATCTGGCACCCCACGTGTCCGTTGGATGCGACGCTGATCGAAACTTCGGCGCAGCCCGGGATCGGTGTCCCGTTATCGCTGAATTCGATCGTGCCACTGTCGGGGGCCGGTGAAACGTTGGCGGTCAACTGCACGGCTTCTCCCGCCCGCGACGGGTTGGAAGACGATCCAAGCGTCGTTACGGTCACCGACGGCGCCGGCGGCTCAGCGATCTTCAACGCGGTCACCCGCTTTTCGTTGGCAGCAAACAGCAACCCACCGCCGGCGCTTGGCGTTGCAAAGTCGTCGAAGGACCCGAGGTTTTCTTCAAACGCGATCTTGCCGCTGGCGGGTTCGATTCCGTAAAGCGTGCCTCGATGATGCGACGACAGGTAGCTGGCGGCCACCCAGACCAGGCCGCCGGCAAGAATCGGTGGCCCGACCGCTTCAGGCACACTCCAACCCACGTTCAGCGTCGGCGTTGGTGTGTTCAGGCCACTCACCGAGACCTCCTGCAGTCCGTTGCTGCACGTCAGGTACAGACTCCCGGCGGTGGCGCTTTCGGGCAGGTAGACACCGCCGCCCCATGAGCCGTCACACACCGGTTCTTCCACGGGCGCAGTGCTGACGCCGCCGAGCGAGTCTGTGCGCACGAGGGCGCCCACCCCCTGCTTGCCGATCTCGAAGGCCCATCCGTGCGGCAGCAGTACGGGATAGCTCGAGCCGAGATCGAGGTCGTGTTCGTCGAGATCGAGCCAGTCTTCCGGCGCCCAGTATTCGACCAGTGACAGGCTGGAGGTGAACTTCAGCACGGAGTCACCAAAATCGAAGGACGCCGTGCAGCAGCCGTTGCCGGTGGCCGCATAAAGGTCGCCGTTGGCTTCCACGGGCGGTCCGTTGCCGGAGCCCCAGAACGCCCCCTGGTAGTGATCGCCTTCTTCGTCGGCCTCATAGGCGTGGAGCGGGCTTTCGCCGATCGCGGGTGCTCCCACCAACCAACCGTGGTACCGCCCGCAGTCGCCGTAGCTGCCGAACCCGATGATGATCTGATTGTCGTCGAGCGCCAGCGCAGGCCGCTGCAGCTGAATCGCTGCGCTGTCTTCTGCCGGGTATGCGGGATCGACGGGATGCGGAAACTTGGCTCGCAGCTTTCCCGTTGTCAGGTCCAGCGCCACGAGTTCGTGCGCGATGCTTTCGGAATGTTCGCCGTCCCAGGTGGTCGTGACCGCATAGATGGTGTTCGTGTCCGGGTCGATCACGGGGGTGCTCGTGATGCCGACGGTGGGTGCGATTGAGTTGCAGGCGATTTCTCCACCGGGCACAGGCTTGCCAACCTGTGCTTCCCATTCGACGGCGCCGGTGGTGGCGTTCAGCGAGTAGATCGTGTCGTTCTCGGTCGCCACGTACACGTCCGGCCCGTATACGAGCGGCTCCGCGTAGATGGGCCCTTGGAGTTCAGTGGATTGCCACGCGCGGGTCGGCGCCACCGGTTCGGTGCTTTCGGGGTCGTACCCGCTGCGCGCGGCGTCGTGGCGATAGGTGGTCCATGCGGGGATGGCCGCAGCGGCAGTGCCCGCGAGGGCGCCGACGAGGCCAAGCACTAGGGCGACGGCCGTAGGGGTAGCGACGGCGAGCGCACAACGCGCCAGCCGGGGGCCCTGGTCCCGCGCGCTCAGCCGTGTATCAGCCAACCATCCGCCGCCCTGGCCGCTTCCATCACGGCCTCTGACAGCGTGGGGTGACCGTGGATCATGTGCGCGACCTCGGCGTAGCCGCCCTCCAGCGCGCGCACGTTTACGAGCTCCTGGATCAGCTCTGTCGCGCGGCTGCCAACGATGTGGCCCCCCAACAGCTCGCCGTAGCCGGTCTCGCCAACGATCTTCACGAGGCCAGTGCGGTCGCCGTAAACAGTGCCACCCCCAACGGCGCCATAGGGCACCTTGCCCACCACCACGTCGTAACCCTGCTCGCGTGCCTGCGCCTCGGTAAGGCCGAAGGAGCCCACGTTCGGTGTACAGAAGGTGGCGCGTGGGATGTCCGGGTAGGCGATCGGATGTGTGGCTCTACCGGCGGCGTCCTCGACAGCGATGATGCCCTCGTCGGATGCCTTGTGTGCGAGTGCCGGTCCCCGCACCAGATCGCCGATCGCATAAACGCCCGCGACGGATGTGCGCAAGGCGCCGTCTACGACAACAAAGCCTGCCTCATCGACCGAAACGCCGGCCTCGGCCAGGCCCAGGCCCTCGGTGTCCGGCACGCGCCCCGTGGCAATGACGAGGTAGTCAACATCTGTCGTTGAGTCCGCGTAGGTCAGGCTCACGGAATTGTCGCCTGCGACCACCTGCTCGATTGGCGTGCCCGTATGGACCGAGATTCCCTGAGCGCGAAAGCCGCGCTCCACTAGGCGGGAGATGTCGTGATCCTCTGACGGCAGGACCCGGTCGAGCGCCTCCAGCAGCACCACCTCACTGCCCAGGCGCGCAAAGCCCGATGCGATCTCGGCGCCGGAAGCTCCTGCACCGACGACCGCCAGCTTGGCCGGCAGCGTTGGCAGTGCCCAGGCCTGCTCGGTGCCGATGATGCGTCCACCGAACTGGGCTGCCGGAATTGCGCGCGCCACCGAGCCCGTCGCCAGGACCACGGTGGTGGCAGCAAGATCGGTGTCGCCCACGCGGACGCCCACGCCGCCGTCTGCCGGCGCCGACAGCGACGCTGCGCCCTCGATCACGTCGATCTTGTTCTTGGTGAAAAGCGTGCGCACGCCGCCGGTCAGGGTGCTCACAACGCGGTCGCGGCGACCCTGTACCGCGGGATAGTCGACCTCAACTCCTGCGACCGTGAGCCCGTACTCGGCGGACTCGCGGATCTCGCTCAGGAGGTCGGCACTGCGCAACACCGCCTTCGCTGGGATGCACGCGTAGTTCAGGCACCGTCCACCCACCTTGTCGCGCTCGATAACGGCTGTGCGCATGCCCAACTGGGCCGCGCGAATAGCGGCCACATAGCCCCCGGGCCCTGCTCCGATAACGATCGCGTCGTACGCCGGCTCAGCCATCTAGGCGACCCTATCGCAGGAATCACCGACACCGGCGTCGGTGTGGGACGCCACCGTCGGGCCATCCGCCGCTTGGGTCCCCGGCGCAGCCGCAGCGGCAAGCGTCGTCGCCTGCAGGCGACCCATGACGCGGATGAGCGTCCAGAACAGCCATCCACCCAAAAACAGCGCGAGCGTGCACCCCAGGGCTGCGGTGATCGTCGATGCCAGCACCAGCGCCAGGCTGGCGACGAGCATTTGGAAGGCCACCAATCCCTCAAAGGACACGACGGCCCAGTAGCGCTGCTGGTACATGCCCACGGCAAGCGCCTCGAGCAGGCTGAACAAGAAGATGCCTCCCGGGATCGATCCGCCATGAGTAGGCAGGTCGTGGATCGTCGCGGTGCCGACCGCAACAGCGATTCCCATCAGGGCGGACACCACGATGGCCACCTTCAGTGGCGCCGGTCGTTCGTCCGGCGCAAGCGGCTCTAGCGCAGCGCGAAGCTGTTCATCGCGGGCCCGCGTGCGGGCGCTGCGGCTGCTCTCGCTAGGCCGCTGCAGCTGTGTATCCGGTGGCGCCATTGCGGTCGTGGTCGAGTGCTGAGCGCAGTGCGCGCGCAGCGGCCTTTGGAGCCGGCATGGAGGCGATCGCGCGCACGACGGCAACGCGCTGCGCCCCTGCGGCGATCACATCTTGCACGTTGCGCTCGTCTATGCCCCCGATCGCAAAGAACGGGAGCTGTGCAGAGGTTGCGGCGTAACGGACAAGCTCCACACCCACAGCCGGCCGGCCGGGCTTGGTGGGTGTCTGAAACACGGGACCCACACCAAGGTAGTCGGGACCGCCCTCGCCGCCGCAGGCCGCCACGTCGATCTCGGCGCGCGCGTGCGTGGAAAGCCCGATCAGCATGTCCGGCCCGACGAGCGCGCGCACGGCGGATGTGGGCATGTCGCTCTGCCCCACGTGCACCCCGTCGGCTCCCACTCCCACGGCGACCTCGGGACTGTCGTTGACGATGAACAGTGCACCCAGCTCATGGCAAATTGCGCGGGCTCCTGCCGCCGCGCCGGCAAGCACGGGTTCCGTCAGGCGCTTGTCGCGCAGCTGCACCACGTCGACCCCGCCTTCGATGGCAGCCACGAGCAACTGCTTCATCGCGACAGCGTCGGTCTGTGCGTCACAGACCATGTAAAGGCGGGCCGCTGCGATCCGTGCGCGGCGCGAGTCACCTGCTTGCGTCGATGCCATCGGCTTCAGTCTGGCACGGGCGGCCACGCGGGGCCGAACCGGTCACACACGTCCGGTCACGCGCGCCCGTACACGGGCACATGTGCGCCACCCACGGGCGCCGAGCGCTCTGAGCAAAGAAACGCGATCACCCGCGCGATTTCCTCCGGCGCAACCCACTGCGAGTGGTCGGCCCCTGGTTCCGAGGCGCGGTTGGCCGGTGTATCGATCACGCTCGGGATCACGGCGTTGACACGCACACCGTCTTTTGTGTACTCGCTGGCGAGCGCGTCTACGAAAGCGAGCACGGCGGCCTTGGCCGTGATGTAACCGGCGGCGCCCGCAAACGGGCGTAGCGCGGCGCGGGAGGAGACGCATACGATCGCCCCGTGACCGCGCTGAATCATCCCCGGGAGGACCTGCTGGCAGACGAGGTACGCGGACCGGAGGTTCAGGCGCAGCTGGTCTTCGAATCGCTCCACGGGGGTCTCGTGGACACGCCCAGGCATGTCGAATCCACCGACGAGGTTTATGGCCGCCTCGACGGGATCTGAGACGCTGTCGGCGGCGGCCTGGACGCGAGCCACGGCGGCGGGGTCAAACAGATCGGCAGCGACGAGTACGAGCCGCCCGTTGTCAGGCACCGCCGCATTGAGCGTCTGCGCGCTGGGCTCGTCGGCATAGGGGACCACGCACCGCCATCCGTCGGCCAGAAACGTCTCGGTCACAGCCGTGCCGAGCCCGCCGGTCCCCCCCGTGATCACCGCCGTGGGCATGGGTTGATCCTAGTCTCGCGGTAAAGCGATCGTTGCGTCCGGTGGTCGGTCTACCGTCCCAAGCGTGTTCATTCGGGAGCTGACCGACGGCACTGACATCGACCAGGTTCTGCTCGTGCGCCGGATCGAGCGCCGCGAGCGCCGCGACGGTCTGCCCTACCTGCGACTCTCTTTGGGCGACTGCACGGGGGCCGTCAGGGCAATGGTCTGGGACGACGTCGAGGCCACTGCGGAGCTGTTGCACGAGGGCGCCCCGATCCGCATCCAGGGGCATTACGTGGTTCATCCGAGCTATGGGCCGGAGGTCAAGCTGGGCGGTTTCAGCGTGCCGGTGGCAGGCAGCTTTTCAGACGAGGATCTGCGTGAAACGGCAATCCGGCCGCCGGACCAGATGGAGGACGACCTGCGTTCGTTGCTGACCACCATCCATAACGAGCATCTGCGCGCCCTGCTCGAGCGCGTGTTTGATCCTGATTGCGAGCTGTGGGCGCGCTACCGCACTGCTCCGGCGGCCAAGTACTACCACCAGGCATATCCGCACGGCCTGCTCGAGCACTGTCTGGGCGTCGCGCAGGCGGTCAGTGCCACCGCCGCCACGTTCCCCGGCATCGACCGCGAGGTCGCAGTCACGGGCGCTCTGCTGCACGACATTGGCAAGTTGGACGCATACGAGGCCGACCAGGGCACCGTTGACCTTTCCGATTCGGGGCGCCTGCACGGCGAGATCGCACTCGGCTACTACCGCGTGCGCCGGATGATCGAGGACATCGATGGATTTCCCACCAAGCTTCAGTGGGCGGTGCTGCACATAATCCTCTCTCACCACGGGACGCTGGAGAACGGCAGCCCTGTGGTCCCGTGCACCCGTGAGGCCACGCTCGTGCACATGATCGACAACCTCGGTGGCCGTCTGGGGAGCTTCGACCGCATTCAACGCGAGCTCGCGCCGGGCCGCGAATGGTCCGAGTTTGACCGGGCCATCGGTGGCGCGGCGTACTTCTCCGCCGGCGATGAGCCGACTGTGAGCGACGCACAGCTACCGCTCGCCGGCGCAGCCGCCGCGTAGCCGGCGCGCCTAGAACGGCAAGGGCCTCTTTCCCGTAAATTGCGGGGCGGTTTTGACGCTGGGTGGGCAACGGCGATCACGGCTTCCCAGGCGCGGACTATCGTTGTTCCGATGGCCAAGGACACAGAGAAGCTGATCCGCCAGCTCTCGATGATCTCCTACCTGATGGCTGAGCGCCGGCCTGTCACGGCGCACGAGATCCGGCGCGACGTCGAGGGCTATGCGGGCATGAACGAGGACGCGTTCGCACGCCGTTTCTATGCCGACCGTTCCGAGCTGGACTCGCTGGGCATCGCGCTGACCGTGGAGAAGCCGATCGACGGAGCCGCGGAGCAGGAGACGTACTCCCTGCGCTCGGAGAACTTCCACCTGCCCGCGATCGAGTTTTCAAATGAGGAGTTGGCGGCGCTGCAGACGGCGTTGTCGCTGCTGGACGGCGAGTTCGCCTATGCCGAGCCGCTGCGTCTCGCGCTGCAGCAGATCACCTGGGGACGGCCGAGCCCATTGCGCGCGCCCGAGCAGGGCGCCGTGGCGCTGGGGATCACGGCGTCGGCTGGCGGTCATGAGCTCTCCGCACGCCTGGCCAAGATCGAGACGGCGATCTTTCGCAACAAGACGATCGTGTTTGACTACTACACGATGGAACGCGACGAGGTGTCGGCGCGTCGCGTCGATCCCTACCACCTGCTCTTTCAAGGTGGTCAGTTCTACCTGCTCGGCTACTCCCACGAGCGCGCCGCGATTCGCGTGTTTCGGCTCTCGCGTATCCGCGGCCGTGTTGCTTACGCGACCAAGGCCGAGCACGACTTCAAGCGGCCCGTCGACTTCGACCCGCGTTCCTACGCCAACCGCGCGGAGTGGCAGTTTGGCGACGAGTCCGGCGTGGCCGAGATCGTGCTGTCCGAGCGCATCGGCTGGCACATAGAACGGCACTTCGGACGTTACGGGGAGATCCTCCCGATCACGGGCGACTCGGAGAGCGACGACGAGGGAGAGGGCGAGCGCCTGTTCCGCACGCCGTACTCCAACGCTCGCATGATGGTGGCGTGGGTGCTTGGTCTCGGCGGGCACGGTCGCCTGCTCGGTCCACCGGAGCTCGTGGACGAGCTCGAGCGCAGATTGATCACGCTGCAGGAACGCCACAGCGAGGCGCTCACGCCCGAGCTCGAAGTCAGTGCTGAGCCGGCCGGCCCAGATGCGGGGGCCGATGGGGGCGCGGGCGGTGACGCTGCTGCTGCCAAGCGCCCACGCCGCCGAGGAGGTGGCGGCGACCGGGACAGCCGCAGCGAGGCCACGATCCGACCGGAGCGCTTCGCTCGTCTGGTGACGCTGGCGAGCATCTTGATCCAGGCCGGTCGGGAAGGCAATCGCTTGAAGATTGCCGAGGTGTGCGAGCGGCTGAAGATCAGTGAGGACGAGTTGCGCGAGGACGTCAGCGTGCTCAACGTCGTCAACTTCGGCGGCGGCTCATACGTGCTGTACGCCGAAATGCTCGACGATCGGGGCGAGATCGAGGTCGATCCGGAGCCCTACAGCGACAACTTCGACCGGCCCGCGCGGCTGCTGCCCGTGGAGGCCAAGGCGCTGGTGGCCGCGATCGACCTCATCGGCGAGCATGTCGGCGAGGGTTCGCTGGCTTCGGCGCGCGAGAAGATCGTGGCGGCGCTCGGCGTCGATCCGATGGATCAAGGACTGCAGGTCGCCGAGGGCGCGGGTGACGACTCACAGGTTGCCCGCCTGCTTTCACGCGCGATCGTGGCCCACGAACTGGTCGAGTTGGAGTACTACAAGGTCAACGAGGACGAACTCACGGAGCGCGAGGTCGAGCCGTATGCGCTGACAAATGGACGCGAGGGTTGGTATCTGGCGGCGTTCGACCAGGCCAAGGGCGCGATTCGCCATTTCCGCCTCGATCGGGTCAAGCGCGCCGAGCTCACCGGTGAGAAATTCCAGCGGCGCCCCGACGTGGATGCCGGGACCGAGGCGGCGGACTGGCTGCGCACGGGCGAGGTCGAGGCGTCGCGCACGGCGCGCGTATGGGTCTCGCAGGAGCGCGCCCGCTGGGCACGTGAGCGCTGGCGCGTGCTTGAGCAGTGGCGTGACGGCTCGGTGGTGGTGCAGGTGGGGTTTGCCGGTACCGACTGGCTGGTGCGCGAGGTGCTCAGGGAAGCCGGCGATGCAGCAGTGCTTGAGCCGGACGACGCACGCCACGCGGTCCTCGATGCGATTGCCAAGGTGCGCGCGGTCCCCGCGATCGTCTAGCGCGCCACGGGCGCTGTAGCCTCCACACTTGATGGCGTCCTTGAAGGGGTTGATTCTTGCGGGGGGCAAGGGCACACGCCTGCGCCCGATCACGCACACGAACGCCAAGCAGTTGGTGCCCGTGGCCAATAAGCCTGTGCTTTTTTACGGCATCGAAGCGATCGCGGCGGCGGGGATCACGGAGATCGGGGTGATCGTCTCCCCCGAGACAGGGCCCGAAATTCGCGAGGTCGCTGGAGATGGCTCACGCTTTGGCGTGCACCTGGAATACATTCCGCAGGCCGAACCGCTGGGCTTGGCCCATGCCGTGCTCACGGCCGAGCCGTTTCTCGGTGCCGACCCGTTCGTGATGTACCTCGGCGACAACCTTCTGCAGGGCGGGATTACCCAGCTTGTGCAGGAGTTTCAGGAGCACTCGCCGGATGCCCTGATTCTTCTGACCGCCGTGCCGGATCCCGAGAACTACGGCGTAGCCGAGCTGGCTGACACGACTGATGGGCAGCCACCCCGGGTCGTGCGCCTGGTCGAGAAGCCCACGCAACCGGCAAGTGACCTCGCGCTCGTGGGCGTATATATGTTCACGGCCGCCATCCATGACGCTGCCAGGGCGCTTGTGCCGTCGGCCCGCGGTGAGCTGGAGATAACCGACGCGATCCAACACCTGGTCGACGGCGGCGCGCGCGTTGAGTCACACATCGTCCGTGGCTGGTGGAAGGACACGGGCCGTCTGGAGGACATGCTCGAGGCCAATCGCCTGATCCTCGACACGTTGCCCGGGGGCGTCCAGGGAGAGCTGGTCGACTCGCACTTGGAGGGCCGTGTCACGGTCGAAGCGGGTGCGCTGCTCGAGCACAGCACGGTTCGTGGACCGGCGGTGATCGGCGCAGGCGCCACGGTGCGTCACTGCTACGTGGGCCCGTACACGGCGATCGGTGACAAATGCGTCATCGAACACGCCGAGCTTGAGCACTCGATCCTGCTCTCGGGGTCGTCGGTGCGCAACCTCGATGGGCGCATCGAGTCCTCTCTGTTGGGCCGCAACGTGACCTTGCGTCGCAGCGAGCGCCAGCCGCGCGCGTATCGTTTTTTGGTGGGGGACAACTCCGACATTGCGATGCCGTGAGTGATGCCGTGGCTTCAGCTGGGATGATCCGGACATGAGGCTGTTGGTATGCGGTGGCGCCGGTTTCATCGGCTCGAATTTTGTGCGGGCGCGCATCGAGGGCCATGGCGACGAAGTCGTGGTGCTGGACAAGCTCACCTACGCTGGGCGCAGGGAGAACCTCCAGGACGTTGCCGAGGCTCCGGGATTTCGGCTCCTGCACGGCGCGATCGAGGATCGGGAGGCGGTCGCGCGGGCGCTTGGAGACGCCGAGGCGATCGTTAACTTCGCCGCGGAGACGCATGTGGATCGCTCGATCACCGAGCCGGATGCATTCGTGCAGACCAACTGGCTGGGGACCCACGTGCTGCTGGAGGCAGCGCGCGAGCGTGGCATGCGCTACGTCCACATATCCACCGATGAGGTCTACGGGTCAATCGACGATGGCTCGTTCACTGAGAGCTCGCCGCTGGCACCGTCGTCGCCGTATGCAGCCACCAAGGCCGGCGCCGACCTGCTCGTTTCAAGCTACGTGCACACGTACGATCTGCCGGCGAGCATCTGTCGTGGCTCCAACAACTACGGCCCCTACCAGTACCCGGAGAAGCTGATCCCGTTGATGGTGTTGTCGGCGCTTCACGGTGAACCCCTGCCCGTTTACGGCGACGGCTTGCAGGTGCGCAACTGGCTGTACGTGACGGACTTCGCGAGTGCGATCGGGCATGTGCTGGACCACGGGGTGCGGGGCGAGGTCTACAACGTGGGCGGCCCCGACGAGTGTCCCAACCTCGAGGTCGTCGAACGGATCGTCGAGCTCACAGGCGCCGATCCGGCGCTGATCGAGCACATCCGCGATCGCCCCGGCCACGACCGCCGGTACTCGCTGTCGTCGGAGAAGGTGCGCGGCCTGGGCTGGGAACCGCAGGTGCGCTTGCAACAGGGCATCGAGCAGACGGTCGCGTGGTACCGCGACAGCCCATGGTGGTGGGAGCCGATCCGCTCTGGGGAGTACAGGCAGTACTACGAGCGTCACTACGGTCGCGCGCTGAGCGCCGACTAAACGCTGACTGAGCGCCGATTGGGCGGCCCAGCCTGGCCCTCCGGGCCTACAGCCCGGAGATCAGCCAGCTGCTGTGTTCTTTGACGAGATACAGCTTGGCCAGGGCTTCCTTGCCAGACCAGGTGCTCTCGATCGTCGCGGTCGCACGCGCGCCGCTGACCACGATCGAGACGATCGTGACAGTCACGCTCTCGACGTCCTTGAGCTGTTCCTTGATCGCTTCATGGCACACCTTGAGGACCGCGGGGGAGCGTTCGCTGCTCGCCGTGACTGAAAGCCCCGTGGACGCCGCGATCTTGTTCTCTAGGCTGACGGAGAGGTCGTTGCTGCAGACCTTGGACTCGGTCGCTTCGGAGACGTCCTTCTCGAAATCCGACACCCGCTTAGCCACGGCCTTCTGTTCGCCCTTGAACGCACCGGTGGACACCGACCCGCCGGCACACCCGGCGACGCCAATGGCCACGGTCACAGCCGCCGCAGCCACCAGCAATGCGCGGCCGCGGAGGCCGCGAGCGTGTTGTTCGGGGTCCACGGTGCTGCTGCGCGGCGGACAGGCTTTGCCGGATGATGTGGTCATGCCAATGGCAGAGGGTACGTGAGCCGCGCTCCAAACGACCTCGCGCCCGAGGATCGACGCGCGGCGGTGACTGCGTTGGCGGCCGAGATAAGCCGCTGCGAAAGCTGCGAGCGGCTGGTGCAGTGGCGCAGGCGCACGGCAATTGAGCGCAGGGCGGCGTTTGCCGACGAGGTCTATTGGGGACGCCCGGTGCCTGGTTTCGGCGACAGCGCGGCGCGGGTGCTGTTGCTCGGGTTGGCACCGGCCGCTCACGGCGCCAACCGCACTGGACGCATGTTCACGGGCGACCGTTCGGGCGACTTTCTGTTCGCGGCCCTATGGCGCACGGGCTTTGCCAACCAGCCCGTGTCGGTCCGGCGCGACGACGGCTTGAGGTTGCGCGACGCATATATCTCAGCGGCGGTCCGTTGCGCTCCGCCGGGCAATCGACCCAGTCCACAAGAGCGCGATCGGTGCATGCATTGGAGTCTGCGCGAGCTCGCGTTGCTTGCCAATGTGCGCATGGTGGTGTGTTTGGGCGCTTTTGCCTGGAACGCGGCCTGGCGCTTGCGCACGCAGGCATTGGGCACCGTTGGGCGCGCGGCTGCGCCTCGATTTGCCCACGGCGCGGAGCTGCTGCAGCCGGGCGTCGGCGATCGGCCGGCGTTCTCGATGCTCGGCTGCTTTCACCCGAGCCAGCAGAACACCTTTACGGGACGGCTCACCGAGCCGATGATCGACGAAGTGCTCCAGCGGGCACGCGCGCTGACTGGGCTGCCCGTCGCCGGCCGCGATCAACCGCGCTAGCCTCGGCCGCAGTGTCCACGTCCCCACCAAGCGCTGGGTCCCTTCGCCGAGTCGGCCACAAGGGCGCCAACCACATCGTCCCGGGGAACACGCTGGAGAGCTTCCAGGCGGCGGTCGCCGCCGGTGTGGACATGATCGAGTTCGACGTTCTCAGTGAGCATCCGGATGGCAGTGGACGCTTGCTGCTCGCCCACGACTACCACGACCTGGGGGTGCGTGAGGCGGTCACGATCGAGCAGGCCCTCGAGCACCTCACCGGCGATGCCTATGCGGGCATCACGTTTGACGTCGACGTCAAGATTCCGGGATACGGGGCGCGTGTGGTGCATGCGCTGCGCGAGGCAGGCGTGATTGAGCGCTCGCTGGTGAGCAGCATGTACCTGCACGATCTTGATGCCATGCGCGCGCTCGAGCCGCAGCTGCGCCTGGGTTGGTCGGTTCCTCGGGTCAAGCGCGACTACACCGAGGCCGCACTTACAGCAGTCCCTGCGCTGGCCATGCTTGCCGGGTTTCGCCTGTTGTTGCCCGCGCGCGTCAAGCGGGTGCTCGAAAGGGGCCGCGTGAACGCGATCATGGCGCACTGGCGGGTTGTGACCGCGGCTCTGGCCGGCGCCGTTACCGACGCGGGCGGGGAACTCTATGTCTGGACGGTGGACGATCCTGCGTTGGTGCGCCGGCTGGCCACCTTGGGGGTGGCGGGGATCATCAGCAACGACCCCCGCATCTTCGCCGGCTCTATGTGAACTGGCACGTGGCTGCGGTGAAACCGGGCGGCGTCGCCCCGGCGAGGCTTGCGTGATCGGCTGTCGTGACGCGCTCGGTTGCGTAGACCACGCGTGTGTCGCGGCGCCACTGGAAGTTGATGACCCCCCGCAGGGTGACCCCGGTCGTGGACGGCCGAAGCGTGAAGCTGCGGCCAGTCTGACGTGCCGCGGTGGCGTCGCCGACCGCCAAGAAGCCCGAATCGGACCCCTCCCCGAGTTCTTCCCAGGAGCCTGTCGCGGTGTCCAGGTACTGCAGGCGGAAGCGCATGTACATCGTTTCATCGGACTGCCCGGTGCCGGGCATGGAACCGCGAACGCCGACAACGTCCGGTGCGCTCTTTGGGTTGCACACGTTGATCGTGGCCCAGAGCGCGTGCGAGTGATATGGAGAGGGCTGCCCGGTAGGCGTTGGGGCGGTCGGCGATGCGGCTGGCGCCGCGCTGGCGCAGGGAACAGCGAAGCCAATCGGTGCAGCGAGCGCGGCGAGCGTGATCAGTCGCGCAAGCCGTGCTTTGGGTGACACTGTCATTGGCCGAAGATAGCGCCGGAGCCAATCCGCGGGCGCACATACGCGGCGCGGGCGGCCTCTCGGTTTCGCCGACTCCGACAGACACAGACGAGCGATCGGGGTCTGCTATCTCTGCTGCAATGGCGCTCTCGAGACCATCTCTTTCAGCAGGCTCGGAGACTGCGGACCTGCTCGCCCGCGTGCCCGTGTTCGCGACGCTTTCAAGCGTCGATATCGAGCGGATCGCCGAGGTGGCGGTGCCGCGACACTTTGACCCCGGCGAGGTCGTCTTTCGCGAGGGCGATTCCAGTGACACGTGCTACGTCGTTCGCACGGGCCACTGCCGGGCGGTGCGCGAGCACGGGGATGGCCGCACGATCACGCTTGCGACATTTGGCCCCGGCGACATCTTCGGCGAGCTGGCCATGTTTGAGGAGGAGCGTCGCTCGGCGACGGTCGAGGCCGTCGACCAGGTCCACGTGGTGGCCGTGCTGGGCGGCGACATGAGGCGCTTGATGAAGCAGCACCCTGAAATCTCGATGCGGTTGGTGATCGCGCTGGGACGGCGGCTCCGCGAAACCAACGAGCGACTCGCCCGGCAGTCTTTTCAGACGGTGCAAAGCCGCGTC
>CAJCHW010000165.1 GCA_903970125.1 Chlamydiota bacterium | reverse complement strand
CCTCGCCGGGCGCGGCGAGCAGCCGGCCGAACCAGTCGTCCCCGTCGGGGATGCGGTTCGTCCCCATCCAGAACGTGACCAGCGCGTTCGCGAGGCGGAAGCCTGCCTCGATCTCACCGCGGTCGAGGTGAGACTGCAACGCGGCTAGGACGTCGGGGTACCGCTCCTCGACGGGCTTCTCGGCGTCAGGCTGGTGCGTCCGCGCTGCAGCCCGACCTGCCACCGCCAGGTCGTACAGCTCCTGCGCCTCGGCGGCATCCATGATCGACATTATGTTGGACGGGCTGCGGCTCCGGCAACGGCCTCGCCTGCGCCGCCTCGGGACTCAAGGGTCGGATGCTGCCAGAAAGTGCACCCGGCGATACGCAGTAAGGTCGGCGCCGTGATGGCCGGGGCGGATGCCGCCGCCGCTGCATTGCTCGACAGCTGGCACGGCCTCGCGGCCGCGGCCCCGGGCGGCTGGAGCCGCACCGAGGGTGCCGGCGCGGTGGTTGCTGCATCGACGGGCGTTCCGGTCCCGACATTGAACGGTGTGTGGGTCGCTTCGGCCGAGGTCGAGCCCGGCCTCATCGCCGATCTGCTGGAGCAGGTGGCCGCGACCGGGCTACCGCACTGTCTCCAGGTGCGTCCGGGCCTTGTTGGGCGGCTGACCGTCCTGGCTGAGAGCCTCGGTATGGCGGCGGACGAGCGGATTCCGATGATGGTGCTGGACGGCTCACCGGGCGTCACCCCCGATGTGGTGAGTGCGCCGGTCATCCGTGAGCTGGCGCCCTCGGAAGCGCCTCTGCACGCTCGCGTGGCGGCGGCTGGCTTCGAGGCGCCGGCGGAGCCGTTCCTGCAGCTGATGACGCCGGCTGCGCTGGCCGCTCCGGGGGTGCGGTGCTATGTCGGGGAGGTCGATGGCCACGCCGTGACAACCGGGATGGGGGTGACCCTCGGTGATCGTGTAGGTATTTTCAATGTTGCGACACCGCCGGAGCACCGGCGGCGTGGGTACGGCGCGGCGGTCACTGTCCGGGCGATCGCGGACGGTTACGCCGCCGGGGCTACCTGGTCCTGGCTGCAGTCCAGTGAAGCCGGCCACGGGGTCTACGAGCGGCTGGGTTTTCAGACTGTGGACGAGTGGACGTGCTGGGTGTCGGCGGACAGTTCTGCGGAGTGAAGTGCCACTGCGTCGCACGTGGATCCGCGCTTCTTGCCGTTTTGACAGGCTAGGGCGCCTTCGGATCTCTCGGTCAGAGAATTACCCGTAGAGCTGCGCATGTTGAATCAGGCCGTGAGCGACGCGATATGCCACACCAGCGCGAACGTCGGACGGCATGCGGGACAGCTGGAAGCCGCTGATGACTTCTTCATCGATGACGAACGAGCCCACCTCGATGCGAGTACGGACGTGCGCGTGCACATCAGGACTCTGATCGAAGCGTTCACCGTAACGAGCGCGAATCTCTGGATGGCCGTTGGCCAGACAGCTTCCGTCCGGCTGAGCTACTTGAGCCTTCGCTGTTTAGCACGCCACGAATCCGTTAAAGTCAAGCAGGCGCCCTTGCCGTCTCTACTAACTCGGCCTGCGGGGCCGTGCGATCGTGCGTCAGCGTCTACGGGGGTAGCACGTGCGAACGCTCCGCACGCTCAACGGTTCGCATGCTGTAAAACCGTGCGAAAGCGAACGTGCTGGTCAGGGCGTGATCATCTTATTGTGCGCCCAGCCATACACAATGCGTACCTCATGGGTGCTCTTGTGCCTGCTGAGGGGATCGCGCTCGCGCGTCACCTCCTCGCTCATCACGACGACCCTGATCCAGCGGTCCGCGCACGAACGGCGCAGCTTCGCGAGCATGCTCGGGAGCTGCTGCCCCACGCGGTGGCCTGTGGCGTGCGGGTGCTCGCCGGCACCGATGCCGTCGCGACGATAGCCACAGAGATCGCGTTGCTCGCCGACTGTGGACTCACCGACGAACAGTCCCTCGCAGCGGCTGGATCGACCGCGCGGGACTACCTCGAATTCCTCGCGGCTCCGGCTTCCGTCGTCATCCGCGGTCTCCGCATCGCCTGACCCGTAGCGAGCCAAGTCCCCTGCGGCGGCAGAGGTTCGGAAGCTGTCAGGATCGGTACCCCCGCGGGGGCGGACCGGTCCTCCGACGCGTCGTACGCGCGCGTTCCCGCGTCGTGGTGGCCTGAGACTCCTCGCCGGCGTGGCGGTCGGTCGGCGCGGAATCGGGAGCGTGAGCGCTCCCGCGAATCGTGGGCCATGATGCGGTTATGGAGCGTATGGCGTTGCTCGTCATGGACGTCCAGACGGCGATCGTCGCCGGAGCGCCGCCCAGCATGCTTCGAGCGGTGAGGGCCGCGCTGAATGGAGCCCATGCTGCGGGCATTCCGGTCGTCTACATACAGGTGCTGCTGCGGCCGGGTCGTGCTGGCGTGTCGCCACGGAACAAGAGGCTGACCAGACTCCACGAGATGCTCACCGAGGGCGCTCCCGGCTTGGAGATCCTACCTGCGGTAGCGCCCCTACCCGAGGACTTCGTGCTCACGAAGCATCGAGTGAGTTCCTTCGCCGGCAGCGGGTTGGATGTGCTGCTGCGCTCGTTGGACGTCACACACCTCGTTCTGACCGGCGTCTCGACCAGCACGGCGGTCTTGTCGACTGCGTTGGCCGCCGCAGATCTGGACTTCGAGCTGACCGTGTTGTCCGATGCCTGCTTCAACGGAACTGCGGTCGCCGAACACGAGCTGCTCTTGACCGAGCTGTTCCCGGCGATCGCCGACGTGATGACGACGGATCAGTGGGTTGCCCAGGTCGGCAAGGCGAGGTGACTGGGGCCCCGGCGTATCGAGATGAGTTCGCAGGGCTCCCGCCAGCAACGACGGCGACTGCAAGCAGGATCCGGGGCGAAGGTTCGGATGCCGTCTGAGAGTGCCCCCTTGGGGAGCTGGACCAGTCCTCCGACGCTTCGTACGCGTGCGATCGCGCGTCCTTGTTTGACCCCAACTTGATCGGTGGCGGCGCCGTTCGCCCGCCCGCGGTCTCCACGGTTCCTGACCGAAGTCGCCAGCCGCGATCGCATCGGCGAGCAGCGTCTGACCCTCACGGTGCCAGCGAATACTGCATATGTTGGGACGGTGCCGAAGTACACGGTTCGAGCACTCGATGAGTCGACCTGGCCTGCTTTCGCCGAACTTGTCGAGGCGAACGGTGGGATATTTGGTGGATGCTGGTGCATGGGCATGCATCCGTCGCGTGAGGCGGGTGACGAGAGAGACAACCGCGAGCGCAAACTCGAGCGGGTTCGTGCGGGCACGGCTCACGCAGCGCTGGTTTTCGACGGTGACCAGTGTCTTGGCTGGGCTCAGTTCGGCTCACCGGAGGAGATCCCGCGGATCAAGAACCGTGCCGCGTACGACAAAGCGGCGACATCGGTACCGCGCTGGCGCATCGGCTGCTGCTACGTCGGCAAGGGTCACCGGCGTCAGGGCGTGTCGGCCGCCGCCCTGTCCGGAGCACTCGACCTGATCGCGCGCCTCGGCGGCGGTACCGTCGAGGGCTACCCGGAGCCCGCAGACGCAGTTCCCGCAGGTTTTCGATACCACGGTGACCTGTCGACCTTCGAAAAACTCGGCTTCACCCGTGACCGACAGCTTGGCAAGCATCGATGGGTCGTCTCGCGGCGAGTTCGCAGCACATCCGCGTGACGTTCGTCGCCGCGTGTGGGCGCGGTCGCGCACTGTGCCACACAATGGTCGCGGTGGTGCCAGCTCCAGAGGAACGGCTACCTGCTGACCGCCGAACTCGGCGGGAGGAAGCATCGGTCTTTACCGACCTAGCCCGGCCGTCCGCTGGTCCCGCGGTCCGGTCGCGCCGAGGACCGTTTAAGCAGCTACGTACGTCAACCTGATCACGTCGGTGTCGAGCTGGTCGTTGGCCACGAGACGAAGCGGCGGCCTGGGGCCCGTGAAGTAGGGCTTGCCGTGACCGAGCACGACCGGATGCAGGTAGATCCGATACTCGTCGATCAGGCCGAGCTCGGTGAGGCTCCCGGCCAGGCGGGGGCCGGCAACCTCCACCTCCCCGTCGCGCTCGGCTTTCAGCCGGCGGATCGCAGCCTCGAGATCATCGTCGATGAGCGTGGCGTGGGGACCGACCGAGCTCAACGACCGCGAGACGACCCATTTCGGCTGGCTCCGCCATGCCGCGGCGAACGCCACTTCCTCGTCACCCCACTCGGGATCTTCGTCGTCCCAGTAACGCATCACCTCATACATCTGGCGCCCGTAGATGCATCCGGCCTGCGACTGAACCTCGTCGATGAAGTGGCGGAAGAGCGTAGGGCTCGGCCCGAACGCCGTGTGGTCGACATAGCCATCCAGGGACTGGTTCATTCCGAATACGAGCTTGGCCATCTGGGGTTCCGTTCGTCTTCGCAGCCTGGTCGGGCGCTAGTGTCTCGCCCCGGGTTCAGTGGAGGCTCGGTAGTGCTGGATCGGCGGGTGTCGGGCTCGGGTTGTGACGGTGGTAGTTGTCTTCGAGCTCGGCGGGTGGGACGAGCCCGATCTCGCCGTGCAGCCGCCGGTGGTTGAACCAGTCGATGTATTCGGCGACCGCGATCTCGATGTCG
>CAJCHW010000164.1 GCA_903970125.1 Chlamydiota bacterium | reverse complement strand
GAGCAGTCCTGCCAGGTCCAGCGCGGTGAGGCCTGGGCGCTTGCACTTCCCTTTGGCTTCTCCGGCGTCGGCGGCTGGGCCCACGGGGCGCTTGCAGTCGCGCGCGTGGGACGAGCCTTTGGCGAGGACGAGGTCGCAGTCATCCACGGACTTGTGGAACGCGGCCGCCAGGCGGCCGCTGACATCGTCGCCCACCAGGTCCTGCGCGAGCAGGCCTTCACGGACGCCCTCACGGGCCTTGGCAACCGCAGAAAGCTCGCCGCCGATCTCGATGAGCGCCTGATGGCCTCTTCGCAGTCGACTCCCTTGGTCTTGATCCTCTTTGACCTCGATGGCTTCAAGGGCTATAACGACACCTTCGGCCATCTCGCCGGCGACGCCATGCTTGCACGCTTGGGTGAGAAGCTCGCCAGTGCCACAGCGACGATCGGCTCTGCCTATCGTCTCGGCGGCGATGAGTTCTGTGCGCTTTTGGCTGTAAAGCCTGCCCAGATCCGCACAGTTGTAGAGCGTGTTGCCTCATCGCTTGAGGAGCACGGTGGCAACTTCGCCGTCGGCGCCTCCTATGGGGCTGTGCTTTTACCCCATGAGGCCACAAATCTTGACTACGCCTTGCAGCTGGCAGACGAGCGCATGTATACGCTCAAGCGCGGTCGCCCCTCGGCAGTCGGCGACCAGACGCGCGATGTGCTGATCCGGATCATGCAGGCAAAGCAGCCGGCCCTTCAGGATCACTCGATCCGTGTGGCGGGACTGTGCCGGCGCGTGGGCTTTCGCTTTGGGCTGACCGGCCAGGAGCTGACAGAGCTTGCCAGAGCAGCAGAACTGCACGACGTCGGCAAGGTCGGGATCCCGGATGCGATTCTTGACAAGCCCAGCCCGCTTGACGCTTCTGAGTGGGAGTTCATGCAGCAGCACACGGTCTTGGGCGAGCGCATCCTTTCGGCCTCACCGGCGCTGCGGCTGATCTCAGGCGTGGTGCGCTCAAGCCATGAGCGCTGGGACGGGCACGGCTATCCCGATGGACTGAAGGAAACAGAGATCCCCTTGGGCTCTCGCATCGTGGCTGTCTGTGACGCCTATGAGGTGATGACCACAGACCGCTGCTATCGAAAGCGCCTGGGGCATGAGGTCGCCTGCGCCGAGCTTGCCCGTCAGGCAGGCAAGCAGTTTGACCCCGATGTCGTAGATGCGCTTCTGGCTGAGCTTCAGACAGACGGGGCTGTGCCTGAGGCAGAGCCTTCGGGCCTATCGCTGAGCGCCCAGCGGGCAACGGCGGTGGCGTTTGTTGCGCCCGAGGCGCTGGGGGCACAAAGGGCTGAGGCTGTGGCTGGGTATTTGCGGGAGGCGCTTGAGCACCAGGCCGCGTCGAGGCACCAGTCGCAAGGCTATCCCGCCGAGCTATAGGTACGTATAAATACGCTATACGCTGAACGACTGAGGCTGCACTAAGCCCGTTGTGCGCCCCAGCCGAAGCACTTTGCGGGTAAGAGGCTTTCCTCGACGCCTCCGATCAACCATTGGATATGGCCAGCGCTTCCTGGAAGACCGCACCTCTATCCGGCGGGTACGTTTCGCCCGCGCCTTCCGCAGGCGCGCAGAGGAACGGGCGCCGCGGTCTGCTGACGTGGCTGCGCTTACGACCCCCTCATTTCTGGGCGCAACTGCCGAGCCGGGTCCGTGTGGGCGTGTGCGCGGTGGCCGCGATGGCCGGCGCAGGGGGGATCTTGCTGGCCGACGGGCACCCGGCAGCGGACGCCGCCGGAGTGTTGGCCCTGGTGGCTGCGGGCGTACTTGGCGGCTGGAGCCTCGGGCTGGTGGTGCGGCGCGAGCTCGAGCGCGAGATCGACGACCGCTCGCACGAGCTCTGGCGGGCACTGACCGAGCTTGAGGTCGCCCAGGCTGAGACTGTCCGCCGTCTGTCGATGGCGGTCGAGTTTCGCGATGAGGACACCGGAGCTCACATCGAGCGCATCGGGCGCCTCTCAGCGTTGCTTGCCGAACACATCGGCATGGACCCAGGGTTCTGCACCCGACTCAGTCACGCGGCACCGTTGCATGACGTGGGCAAGGTAGCGATCCCTGACGCGATCCTGCTGAAGCCCGGGCCGCTGACGCCGTCGGAGCGGGCGATCGTGGAGACCCACGCCGAGGAGGGCCATCGGCTGCTCAACCGCTCGTCGTCGTCGATCCTCGACCTCGCCGCCTCGGTGGCACTGAGCCATCACGAGAAATGGGATGGCACCGGTTACCCACGCGGTCTGGTACGGGAGGAAATCCCGATCGAGGGCCGCATCGTTGCGGTTACTGACGTCTTTGACGCGCTAACCAGTGACCGCGTCTACCGCAAGGCTCACACGATCGAGCAAGCCGTGGCGATGATGCGCGCCCAACGCGCGCGCCACTTTGACCCGGTGCTGCTCGACGCTTTCCTGGAACTCATCGGTGCGTCAGGCTCGCAGGTCGATGAGGATACGCGTTCAAATCACAACGCGCGCGCGGCTGGCCTCGTGGAGGTTCTGATCAAGGCGCTGGAGCACGGCGACGCCGAGGCGGCCGAGGGCGCCGTGGCGCAGGCACTGGAGGATGGCATCCCGCCGGCAACGCTGCACAGCGAGTTGATTGCGCCCGCGCTTCGCCACCTGGATGACCTGTGGGTGACGGAGGATGCCGACTTGGTGGCTCCCGAGCGAGCCGCCGCGATCGCCAGGCGGACCCTGGCGACGGTCTACAGGTATATGATCAACGGCTCCGAGTCCAACGGCGAACGCGTGCTCTTGGCAGGCGTCGAGGGCGATCATCACACGCTCGGTCTACAGATGGCGCACGACCAGCTCGCGGCAGCCGGCTTCCACACTACGCTCGTGACAGATTTATCTCCTGAGCGCCTCTCGGACACGATTGGCAACCAGTCGCCGCAGGTGGTGATCCTGGGCGCTGCGAGCCGATCGGCGGCGCCGGTACTGCAGCGCGTGGTCGAGCGCCTACACAGCAGCTATCCGGATCTTCCCGTCGTTCTTGGAGGGGCGGACAGCGCGCAGCTGTACGGCGGTTCAGCGGGCGTGCCCGCCCCGCCGTGTGTGGACCGGTGTGTGGAGGTCGTAGCCGGACTCTTTGGTCCGGTCAGCTCCGAGCTGCAGCTGGTTCGCCGTTGACCCAACAGCTTTGGACCGACGTCGATCGCTACATCTGTGATCAACTGCTTCCGCAAGACCCCGTGCTGGAGGCTGCGCTCCAGGCCAGCGAGGCGGCCGGCCTCCCACCAATAGCGGTCACTGCCAACCTGGGCAAGCTGCTCAATCTGCTCGTACGGGTTCATGGCGCCCGGCGGGTCCTCGAGATCGGGACCCTTGGCGGCTACAGCACGATCTGGCTCGCCCGCGCGCTTGCGCCAGGGGGAGAGCTCGTGACGCTGGAGGCCAACCCTCACTATGCCGAAGTCGCCCTGGCGAACATCGCAGCCGCAGGCCTGGCCGATGTCGTGCACCTACGCGTCGGCCCGGCGCTGGAGACCCTTCCCGAGCTTGCCGGCGAGGGTGTGCCCTTCGACTTCATCTTCATTGACGCAGACAAGCAGAACAACCCAGGCTATTTTGAGTGGTCGCTGAAGCTCTCTCGCCCAGGAACGGTCATCGTCTGCGACAACGTCGTCCGCGACGGAGCGATCCTCGACCCCGACGCGATCGACCCACGCGGCGCCGTCGGCGCGGTGCAGGGCATACGGCGCTTTTATGAGCTCCTCGGTGCTGAGCCGCGGGTCAGTGCGACCGCCATGCAGACGGTCGGTGCCAAGGGCTATGACGGGTTCGCGATCGCGCTCGTGACAGGACAGCAGTAAGGGCGGCACTGCACGGGTCTACGACAGCTGCCAAGCGCTAGCATCGGGCGCTGCGGCGAGATAGCTCAGTTGGTAGAGCACACGACTGAAAATCGTGGTGTCCCCGGTTCGAGTCCGGGTCTCGCCATCTCTGAAGACGCCTGCACAGGGCAACCTGCGACCCACTTTGGACCTCCCCGCGGACCGGTGCAGCTGGCTCCAC
>CAJCHW010000163.1 GCA_903970125.1 Chlamydiota bacterium | reverse complement strand
GGCCGCGTGGCGTGTGCTCTTTGACGAGACGCTCCCCGCCAGCGGCGAGGTGGCGAGGGGCGTTGCGGGTTACCGCGACCGACTTGGCGACCTTGTGGGCACGGCACTTTTGGACCAGCTGCCCGAAGCTCGGCGCGAGCTCGCTACCGCGGAAGTGCAGGCGCTCTCCAGCGCGGTCTTGGGCGCCGCCGAGGCGCTGGGCCGATGGTGGCTACGCAACGACTCGATGTCTGCTGACGTAGCCGCCGACATGCTGATCGCCACGCTCGGCCCCGGCCTGCGCGCGCGCGCGGCGACACCACGAACCACCCAAGCAAAGGAGGCGGCATGAGCGAAACGAGCACAAACCCTCGCCGGGCGGCGATTATCGGCGGCAACCGCATCCCGTTTGCGCGCTCAAACAGCGCCTATGCCCAGTTTTCAAACCAGGACATGCTCACCGCTGCGCTTGACGGCTTGATCGAGCGCTTTGACCTCTCCGGCGAGCGCCTGGGCGAGGTAGTCGCGGGCGCAGTGCTCAAGCATCCCCGTGATCACGGCCTGACCCGTGAGTCGGTACTTGGGACCAAGCTTGCGCCGGAGACTCCTGCGTACGACATCCAACAGGCGTGCGGCACGGGTCTTGAGGCGGCGATACTCGTCGCGAACAAGATCGCCCTGGGCCAGATCGACGCTGGGATTGCGGCCGGCGTTGACACGACCTCCGATCCGCCGATCACGCTGAGCGACGACCTGCGCGCGGTTCTTGTCCGCGCCAACTCCGCCAAGACGTTGAAGGGTCGAGCGATGGCGCTGACGCAGCTACGTCCTGGCCAGCTGGTGCCGGAGCCACCCCGCAACGAGGAGCCGCGCACCGGACTCTCGATGGGCGAGCACTGCGCGCTTATGGCCAAGGAATGGGCCATCGACCGCACCGCGCAGGACGAGTTGACGGCGCGCAGCCACGTTCATCTCGCTGCGGCCTACGATGCCGGCTTCACCGACGACCTAGTCACGCCCTTCGGCGGCCTGTCGCGCGACCAGAATCTGCGCCCAGACAGCACCGTCGAGCGTCTCGCCAAGCTGAAGCCCGTCTTCGGCGGACCGGACGGCACGATGACAGCGGGAAACTCGACGCCATTGTCCGACGGCGCGTCGTCGGTGCTGCTTGCCAGCGAGGAGTGGGCAGCGGAGCGGGGTCTGCCCGTGTTGGCCTACCTGACCCAGGCCGAGACGGCGGCTGTCGATCACGTCACCAAGCGCGAAGGGCTGCTGATGGCGCCGGCGTATGCGATGCCACGTATGCTCGACCGCGCCGGCCTCACGCTCCAGGACTTCGACCTCTACGAGATACACGAGGCCTTTGCCGCACAGGTGCTGTGCACGCTGAAGGCCTGGGAAGACGAGGAGTTCTGTCGCGAGCGCCTGAACAAGCCCGAGCCGCTGGGCGCAATCGACACCGAGAAGCTCAACGTCCACGGCGGCTCGCTGGCGGCGGGGCATCCGTTTGCAGCCACCGGAGGCCGTCTTGTGGCGGGTTTGGCCAAGTCGCTGTCCGAGCGCGGCGGTGGCCGCGGCGTGATCTCGGTGTGCGCCGCAGGCGGGCAGGGTGTGGTGGCTGTGGTGGAACGATAGAAATAGAGAGGACTCGATGACAGATACCTACACCCGTGTGATGCGTACCCCCGTTGTCGGGGGATTGGCGAAACGTGTCGGTGCGCCGTCCCCGCCGGCGCTGGAGCGTTTCTCTGAGGGCGCGCCGGTGATCGCCGGCAAGGTTCTGCTGGGTGCAGCGGCCGGTGGCAGGCTGGCGGCGCCGCTGGCAAAGGCGCTGCGTGCGCTCGGTGCGAGCACGGTGATCAGCGACGGCGATCCTGCGCGACGGCTTGTAAACGACGTGAAGATCGGTTCCGCACGCCTCGGCGGCGAGAACGGCACAAAGGAGCGTTTCAAGGCCCTGGTCCTCGACGCAAGCGGCATTGAGGACTCCACCGACCTGGTCGCACTGCACGGCTTTCTCTACCCCGCGCTGCCGAACCTCGACCGCTGCGGCCGTGTGCTTGTCTTTGGTACGCCACCGGAGGCCACCGGCAGCGCGCGCGAGCACGCGGCCCAGCGTGCGCTTGAGGGTCTCACCCGGTCGCTCGGCAAGGAGGTCGGCAAACGCGGCGCCACAGCGCAGCTCGTCTATGTGGCCCCTGGCGCCGAGAACGCGATGGACTCAACGCTGCGCTTCCTGCTCTCACCCCGTAGTGCTTATGTCTCCGGGCAGGTGATCCGACTGACGGTTCCTCCCAAGGGAGCCGGCAGCGAGGACTTGGGCGAGCTCGACTGGAAGGCCCCACTGCAGGGGCGCAGCGCGCTCGTGACAGGCGCTGCGCGTGGGATCGGCGCAGCGATCGCGACGGTTTTGGCTCGCGATGGCGCAGTTGTCACGGGCCTGGATGTGGCCGGCGCGCAGGCGGACCTGAGTGCGCTGATGGCGAAGATCGGCGGCTCGGCGCTGGAGGTAGACATCACCAGTCCCGATGCGCCGGAGGCGATCGCGGCACATTTCCCGGACGGGCTGGACGTGGTCGTCCACAACGCTGGCGTCACGCGCGATCGCACCCTCGCCAAGATGCCCGCCGAGCGTTGGACGATGGTGCTGGAGATCAACCTTTCCAGCGAGGAGCGGATAAACGACGCCCTGCTGGCGGCGGGCAAGCTTCGTCCCAACGGACGCATCGTGTGCGTGTCCTCGATTGCGGGCATCGCCGGCAATGGTGGCCAGACCAACTACGCCACGTCAAAGGCTGGCGTGATCGGGATGGTGCAGGCGCTTGCACCATCCCTCGCCGAGGAGCACAGCGTGACCATCAACGCGGTTGCGCCGGGCTTTATCGAGACGCAGATGACCGCTGCCATCCCCTTCGCGATTCGCGAGGCCGGCAGGCGTATGAACAGTCTGCTGCAGGGGGGATTGCCCGTGGATGTCGCAGAGACGATCGCGTGGTACGCAAGCCCGGCCTCCGCGGCGCTGAACGGCAACGTGGTCCGCGTCTGCGGACAGAGTCTGCTCGGGGCATGATGGCCACGCGCGAGCTCACACGGTCACCCAGTATTTTGCCGCTCTACCTGCGCACAGCGGCGACGCTTGTCCCCGGCGCCGCTCGTCTCCCCGGCCTCCCGGGTGGCGGGGGCGACGTTCCGGATCTCGAGCTGGTGCTGCGCGACGCAGCAGTGGACCGCGGGCGGCTCGATCAGTACGCGGCGGTCTGCCAGTGGCCTCAGTCAGCCGTTGTGCCCTCCACGTACGTGCATATCTTGGCGTTCGGACTACATATGGCGCTGATGGCCGACGGGAGCTTTCCGTTTGCCGCTATCGGCCTGGTGCATGTGGAGAACGAAATCGTGCAGGTGCGCCCACTGACGGCGGGCGACAGGCTCACGTTCAACGTGCGCGCGACGACGCCCGAGCCCCACCCGCGAGGACGTACGTTTGCGATCGTCACGACTGCACACTCAGGCGGTGACCTTGTCTGGAGCGAGCGCTCGACGATGCTGCGCCGAGGTGCGGGTGCCACGCCGACCCAACGTCCCGACGCCAGCCCTACAGGCGCGCCGACGACGACGACCGAGGCCTCCCTCCTCGCACGCGAGCAGTGGCAGGTGCCGGAGGACATCGGCCGTCGCTACGCGGCCGTCTCCGGTGACTGCAACCCGATCCACCTGCACGCTTTCAGCGCCAAGGCGTTTGGCTTCCCCAGAGCGATCGCACACGGTATGTGGACCAAGGCGCGGTGTCTGTCGGCGCTTGCTGGAGAGCTACCGGACGCATACGCGATCGCGGTCAGCTTCCGCAAGCCGGTGCTGCTGCCGTCGTCGGTTGGCTTTGAGGCGCATGCCGATGGCGACGCGATCAACTTCGCGCTCCGCGGCGTCAAGCGCGACGAGATGCACCTCGAAGGACATGTGCGCACGACCGCCATCGACGCCCTCCAAACGCCGTCGCCGGCACCAAAGAAGCCGGCGGGCGCATCCAAAGGACGCGCCAAAGGAGCGCGGCCATGAGTCTGGTCGACCGCGGCCTCCAGCTTGCGCTGCGTTCATCGACGCGGCTGGCAAGTTCCGACGTGCTGGACCGTCTCGGGATGCGTCAATCGGTGGAGCGTGGACTGTTCAGGGCGACCAAGGGAACAACCCGTGCCGCCGCGGTGGCTGGTCGTACGTTTGCGGCCGCCACCAAGCTGACGAGCCCCGCACGCCAGCCCCGCGCCCAGGACAAGGGCCTATTTGACCTGACCCCCAACGACGAGCAGGCGATGCTCATCGAGGCGATCGCGGACTTTGCCGCCACGGCGGTGCGCAAGGCGGCGACGGAGGCCGACGCGCAGTCCGAGACGCCCGACGAGCTGCTCGCTCAAGCGGCGGAGCTGGGCCTGGGGATGCTTGGGATCCCCGAGGAGCTCGGCGGCGTGATGGCGGAGCGATCCGCTGTCACCACGGTCCTCGTTGCCGAAGCGCTTGCCCATGGGGACATGGGGATCGCCCTGGCGGCGTTGGCGCCGGGAGCTGTGGCCACAACCATCGGCCTCTGGGGCGACGCAGATCAGCAGGCTCAATACTTGCCGCCGTTCGCGGGCGAGACACCACCAGCCGCGGCGCTGGCGCTGCTTGAGCCGCGACCGATATTTGATCCTTTGCGGCCCGGCACCAAAGCTCGTCGCGACGGCTCTGATTGGGTGTTGAGCGGCGCCAAATCGCTTGTGCCGCGCGCGGCCGCGGGAGAGCTTTTCGTCGTCAGCGCCGATGTTCCGGGGACAGGCCCGGCGCTGTTCGTAATCGAGTCTGGGATCGAAGGCTTGTACACGGCACCCGAGCCGGCGATGGGGCTGCGTGCAGCAAGCACGGGCCGCCTGATCCTCGAAGATGTGCGCGTGCCTGCGGGCGCAATCTTGGCCGACGGCGACCCGCTTGTTTTCGCGGAGTGCGTGCAGCGATCAAGGCTTGGCTGGTGCGCGCTGGCTGTGGGCACGGGGCAGGCCGTGCTCGACTACCTGATCCCTTACGTCAACGAACGCTCTGCGTTCGGGGAACCGATCTCCAACCGCCAGGCGGTTGCCTTTGCCGTCGCCGACATCGGGATCGAGCTTGAGGGAATGCGCCTGACCACGTGGCGCGCCGCGAGCCGTGCAGACCAGGGCAAGAGCTTCGACCGCGAGACTGCGCTTGCGCGGACCCTCTGCACGCATAAGGCGATGAAGATCGGCGCTGATGGTGTGCAGCTTCTCGGTGGCCACGGTTATGTCAAGGAGCACCCTGTCGAGCGTTGGTACCGCGACATGCGCGCGGCAGGGCTGATGGAGGGGGCGCTGCTCGTATAGGGCGGCCGTGGGCACCTTGATCAATCTGGAGACACCCCGCAAGCTTGTACCGCTTGCCAAACAAGCCTCGCATGTGGCCAGCGAGGTCTTTCGCCCGATCTCGCGCAAGTACGACAGGGCCGAGCACGAGTACCCCAAGGAGCTGGACATGTTCGCGGCCATGATGGACGGCAAGGACGCGGGTGTGGGCAACGCGGGCGCGGGCGCGGCGGGCGTCCGGCGTAAGGATGCGACCGACGAGGACCGCAACCGCAACGGCTCGAACATGGCGACCGTCCTGGGCGTGATCGAGCTCTGTTACGGAGATGTCGGACTGATGCTGACGCTGCCCCGCCAGGGGCTTGGCAACTCGGCGATCGCGTCCGTGGCCGACGACCGACAGCTTGCGCGGTTCGTGGACAAGTGGGCGGCGATGGCAATCACGGAGCCTGAGGCCGGATCGGACTCGGCGGCGATTCGCACGACAGCGGTGCTCGACGGCGACGAATACGTGCTCAACGGCGAGAAGATTTACGTCACCTCAGGGTCACGCGCAGACCTGATCGTGGTCTGGGCATCGCTTGACCCGAGCAAGGGCCGTGCTGCGATCAAGTCGTTTGTGGTGCCGCGCGACAACCCGGGCATGATCCTTGAGCGGCTGGAGCACAAGCTGGGCATTCGCGCCTCCGACACGGCCAACTTCCGCCTCGAGAACTGCCGCGTGCCCAGGGAGAATCTGCTGGGCAGCCCGGAGATCGACACCGAGAAGTCCTTCGCGGGGGCGATGCAGACCTTTGACAACACCCGCCCGCTCGTTGCCGGGATGGCGGTGGGACTCGCGCGCGCGTGTTTGGAGGAGACCCGCACGCGCCTGGAGGAGGCTGGTGTCACGGTGGATTACACACGGCCAGCCAACGTGCAGCATGCCGCCGCCGCGCGCATGCTGGTCTTGGAGGCCGACTATGAGGCGGCACTGCTGTTGACGCTCCAGGCGGCGTGGATGGCGGACAACTCCAAACCGAACTCCTTGCAGGCGTCCATGGCGAAGGCCAAGGCAGGGCGCAGTTGCGTGGACATCGCGCTCGGCTGCGTCGAGCTCTGTGGCAGCGTCGGCTACGGCGAGGATTCGCTCCTTGAGAAGTGGGCACGGGACGCCAAGATCCTTGACATCTTTGAGGGCACCCAACAGATCCAGTTGCTGGTCGTGGCGAGACAGCTGCTCGGTAAGAGCTCCGCGGACCTGCGCTGATGGCACGCTCTCACCACGTGCGTTCGATGGAGCTAGGGGGACTCGAACCCCCGACCTCCTGGGTGCGATCCAGGCGCTCTCCCAACTGAGCTATAGCCCCGAGATCGGGCGACCGTGACTGCCGCGCCGGTCACGTGAGTTTAGACGGCCGACGCAACCGCCGCCCGTCTGGAGGCCCGTTGCGCAGTGCGCACCGAGCGGGCCCAACGATCGCGCCCCGCCCCGCGCGCGATCGCACCATTGGCCCTGCGATCGTCGATAAGGTTCCAGCCGATGGGACTCCTCGACGATGCCATCCGGGAGCATTTGGAGCTCAAGCGCCTGCGTGGCGCCGATCCCGGCGAGGTGATCCGCGAAGAGCACGAGGCGCTTGGCCCGGTCGTCTACGGTGGCGAGCAAGCGCCCGAGGCTCCGGACGCGGAGTGGGACGACGAGGCCGACGACTTCGAGCCCGAGCCTACCGGTGACGCCGCCGGCGTAACCGACGACAACCCGTTTGACCAGCTGCTGCCCGATAACAATGACGACGATGCGAACGAGGACGGGCCACGGCCTGCCGCCAGCGACGACCCCGTAACCCGCCTGGCGGTCGAACAGGAGACGGCGGAGGTCGACATGCAGGCCATGCTCGACCTCGACAGCGGCGAGGAGGGCGCGGACGCGCTCGAGTTCGACAACGAGGACGAGCTTGGCTGGGATGAGCCCACCGATAGCGAGCAGCGCGACTAGCCGGCCCTGGCACAGCGCCCTCCAATCACCTCTGTAGCGGTAGACCCACCCGAGCGGGCGAGGCGGTGGGGGATGAGGCCCGTCGCTAGACTCGGCACCGCGGGGCCATAGCTCAGCTGGGAGAGCGCCTGCTTTGCAAGCAGGAGGTCACCGGTTCGATCCCGGTTGGCTCCACTCGCAGATGGCCTGCGTACGGCGGAGCGCTCCGCTGATAGCTGGAGAACGCCAGACACAAGGAACCCGCGCCAATGTCGCCCACAGCCGGCCAGGTCGTCACCGAGTCACTTGACTATGACGGTGGCCGCCCGGTCGCGGCGTATGTCCCACGGCTTCCCCCCGAGGCCATCGTCTTCGCCGGCGACGGCCAGTTG
This sequence comes from Chlamydiota bacterium, assembly GCA_903970125.1. Taxonomy (GTDB): domain Bacteria; phylum Actinomycetota; class Thermoleophilia; order Solirubrobacterales; family Solirubrobacteraceae; genus Palsa-744. Next base: position 19,266 of record CAJCHW010000163.1, on the reverse strand, counting down.
ATCGTGCCCTGGGGAGCAGTCCTCGAGGCGGCCGACCTACCGCCCACGATGGTCATCGGCGCACACAGTGTGGTGGATGAAACGCTGCGGCTCCAGGAGTACTCGCCGGGCGAAAACACGGCCGAGTTGACCTTTGACCCTGAACGGTTCGCGGCACACGAGAAGTTCTTTGTCGAGGATGTGCGCCGATGGGCGCAGTCGCGCTTCGACGCTGCGCTGCCTGCCAACCGGACCGCGGTGTTCGGTGCCTCGGCGAGCGGGGAACTCGCGCTCGCCATGGGGCTTCGCCACCCCGACATCTACAGCACTGTCTTTTGCGCGTCGCCGGGATCGGGTTACCGACCCCCGGCGGTGATGCCGCGCGCGCTTCCGCGCGCGTACTTCGTCGCCGGCCTGCAGGAGCCGTTCTTCCTTGAGAACGCAACCCGGTGGGCGGACGCGCTGCGCGCTGCGCGTGCGGACGTTGTCATGACCGAGCGTGTCGGGTCGCACGGCGACGCGTTTTGGAGAGAAGAGTTCCCGCTGATGGTGGCGTGGGCCTTCGGACGCTGACCGGCGCTAACGTTGCTCCGTGGAGATAGAACGCCCGACGCCGTCGACAGAGCAGTTCGCGAGGGGAGTGCGCGAGACCAACAACAGGGACCTGGCTCGCGGTGACCATCACCCCAGCGGGGGGTACACGCCAAGGGCTTTTCGCCACTACATTCGCCGTGTCGCGTTAGTTGCCGCACTCGAGACGCATGAGTTCAAAACCGTCCTGGACGTGGGTTGTTCGGAAGGCTTCTTGACCAATGCCGTCGCCGAGCGGTTCGGCGTTGAGGCGTGGGGCGTCGACCTGTCCACGACCGCCGTGGCAAAGGGCCACGACCGCTACAACCTGCCCCTGGCAGCTGCGGAGGCGACCCGTTTGCCCTTTGCCGACGGCACGTTCGACCTGGTCTTCTCGACGGAGGTGATCGAGCACGTGCTTGACCCTGCCCTGATGATCGCTGAGATGCGGCGCGTCTCGCGCAAGACCGTCTTGGTAACGACGCCGGTTAGTCGGAGCCCAGACGAGCACGAGCCGGATTTCGATCTCCAGGACGTGGGTCACATCAACAACTTCGACCGTGCGACGGTCGAGCAACTGTTTGGTCCGGACGCGCGACTAGCAAGCTTTCGTTGCAACGCAACGCTCGCTTTGATCGTGGCGGTTGGGCGCTACATGCCGTCTCCCGTCAACGACGGCTTCTACGCCTTCGATCACCGTGTCTCGCAGCGGTGGGGGTCGCCGGAGCACGCACTGAAGGCGCTGCGAAACCGCGACTGGCTGATCATGGTCCCGGGAACGGGCAGTGACAGCGGTCCGCCTCGTTGGGTTTGCCCAACGTGCCACACCGACCTGCTGTGGGAGGCGAACGGTGGAGTGCTCCGTTGCGCGACCTGCGACTCTTGCTACGCGGTGCACGCGGGTGTCCCGGACTTCTTCGAGCCGGCGCTCAGTGGCTGAGCCACGGCGTTAGACTCGCTCGCGATGCCCGCATCAGATGACAGTCTCTTTGGCCCGGAACATGTCCAGGTCTACCGTGAGACAGCGGGCGAGCGCGGCTACCACTGGCGTGGCACGACGATCCTGCTGCTGACAACGCAAGGCCGGCGTTCCGGCGAGCCGAAGACGACCCCTTTGATCCACCGCACCGACGGCGACAGGTGGGTGATCGTGGCCTCCAAGGGCGGAGCGCCTGACAATCCAAGCTGGTTTGAGAACCTGCTGGCGAACCCCGACGCCGAGATCCAGGTCGAGGGCGCACACATCCCCATCCACGCGACGATTGCCGCAGGCGACGAGCGTAGCCGTCTGTGGTCGCTGATGGTCGAGGTGTGGCCCGCGTACGACGACTACCAGAGCAAGACAGATCGGGAGATCCCGGTCGTCGTGCTCACGCGCCGCCAAAGCATTCCATAAGCTTGCGTTGATGCGTGCTGTCTTTCGCGTGCTCACGAGCGTCCTCTTTGTTGCCATAGTCGCGCAGGTGGCACTCGCTGCGCTTGGTTCTTTTCGCGCAGTGCACGACTCCAAGTCGGTGCCGCTGTCGCAGAAGTCGATCGAAAGCGGCTTCAACGCTCACGCGGCGCTCGGTTACATCATCGTGCTCCTGATGCTCCTTATGCTGGTCGTGGCAGCTGCCGGCCGTTTGGAGCCGATGAAGGTAAAGCTCGCTGGCGCGCTGTTTGTGCTCGGAATCGTGCAGGCGATCCTGGGGATGGCGTCGGAGTCGGTCCCTGCGATCGGCCTCTTGCACGGGATCAATGCCCTCGCGATATATGCACTTGCCGGGCTGCTCGCACACAAGAGCTGGACTGGCGACCGTGGCAGGCCGACGACGGCCGCCGCCGCAACCGTGGGCGCGTAGAGAACCCGCCCCACCGGCGGGCACGTCCGGACCGCTTCTTACGTCGACCGGTGCGGTAGCCCCAGCGTGTTGTCGTGGGCAGATATGCCGAAGCTGCTCTGGCGCCGTCCCGTTTGCGCCTCGCGCCGGCCGGGTTCGGTGCGGTGGTAGTGGACCACGAGCGCTTCGCTCGGCCTTGTACCGGCGCTGATGCGCCCTCGGGAGCTCAGCTGTTCCCGCTCGCGCTGGATCACAAACACGGCGTCATCCCCGGCTGGGGTCGTTGGCCTGTCGTCGTACCCGGCGCCTTTAGCGGTCGTAGCAACCCGCATTGGTCGCGCCGCAGGATGAGGCCACGGGGTGTGCTCCTGGAGATCGCGATCATCGGCCTGCTCGGCAAGGCTTGCGTAGACCTCGCGCGGGGTGCGCACATGGTGCCGGTGAAACGCTTGAGCCGGCGTCAACGTGGCCGGAGTCTCTGGTGCAACGCCGGAGATCACGGGCTCCATCACCGACAGGATCGTCGGAGAGAGAATCGCGAGTGCCTTCAACTCGCTCGTTTTGCTGCGAGCGATCAACGGAAACACAAAGCGCATCACAGGGCGGATGGCGCCATCGACAAGGCGCGGCTGGCGCAGGCCGCCAAGGGCACGTTGCCATCGGGGCATCGTTGCGATTGTCGCCGCCCGCACTGCCGTGCTGACGATCCACGCCAGCGGTGCCCAAGCGCGCGGCCTGGGCTCGGCGATGACCTCATACAACGCCCCCAGGATTCGCTTCATCATCACCTGTGTGGTCTCCGACGCTGCCAGCCGCGGCCGTTGGCGCTCGAAGTAACGCCGTACTTCCTCGCGCGAACGCGGCACCTGGTCGGGATCGATCGTCTGCAGCGCTGCGGCGATTGCGCACTCGTGCCAGTAACGCGACTCGTCTTCCTCCGACAGCTTGCCGGGTCCGTACGCCTCGTATGCGTACAGGATCGAATGCCATGCAGTCATGTGGATCCACAGCTGCTGGCCGGGATCATTCGCGTCGTAGCGCCGCCCGGAGATTGGCTCGATGCCGACGCCATTCTTTGCGTGCACCTTCACCAAAATCTCCGAAGCGTGCACCGCCGAGCGCGTGTCGCCGAAAGCGACCGTGGCGAAGTAGCGCAGCGTGCGGTTGTAGCGCACGCGCGGCTGCGCGTAGACGTTACCCGTCCCGTCGACCGCGGCGAGCAGAAAAGGGTTCAGCTGCTCGACGACTACTGCACGTTGAAAGCCAACGGTCAGTGAGGTCGGGTAGCGCCATACGCGCCAGGTGATCGATTCCGGCCCGAAGAAGCCGTAGTCTTCGAGCGGCTTGACACCGCTGGCGCGAGAAGCGGTTGTGTGTTCGGTGGTTGGTGTTTGCGCATGTGTGGGCCCTACTTCCTGCAGACCTGAAAGCACTGTTGCACTCCTGGGTTCATGTGGGTTTACGAGGAAACCGGCGCACGCCCTCCGCTGCGCACGCCGACGATCTTCAGGGGAGTGCGTCTCCTCGCTGCTCCCGGCGTTTCGTACGCCGTGGAGCCCGACTCCTCCGCTGCCGGCGCCCCCCACGCCTGCGGCGAAGCTGTTGTGTAGCTTGGTGGGTGCGCGATGACACGCAAGGGTGTCGTGGCACGGTCTGCGTTCGGGACCGCAGAAAGCCTCCGCAACCCGGCGCCCGTGGGCCGCCGCTCGGCGCGCGCGAGCAGCTCCTCGATCGCGTAGTCGATGTCCGCGGCGAGCATGCTTGCGTCCGGTAGGCGCTCGCGGTCGGCGTATACGCCGAAGCATGCGCGACCGGCGACGGTGACCATCCCGATCGAGAGCGCGTGTTGATCGGAAAGTGGCACGACCGGGTATACGGCGCCAAGAGCGCAGCCCAGCATGTAGCGCTCATCGGCCATTCCGGGGATGTTGGACACGGTGAGGTTGAACGTGCGCGGGCTGGCAACGAGACGCGACACCACCCCCCCGACCACGGGCGTATTCGCGGCGGCCCGCAGCGCCGTGTCGGCCCCCTGCGGCTCGCCGTCACGCTTGCGCCGGCTCATCGAGTTATGCACCCGGTAGAGCCGCACCACCGGGTCACGCTGGTCGCACGGCACGTCCACGAACACAAATGAGATGCGGTTTCCCAGTACGTCGCTGGCACAGCGAACGCTCACGGGCACCATCGCTTTCAGCGCCAACGGCTCCTCACCGCGCCGGATCAGATAGTTGCGCATGCCGCCGGCCACGGCGGCGAGCATGACGTCGTTGACAGTTGTCCCAAACTCACGCTTGATCACGCGCAGCTCGGAAAACGGCCGCTGCGCCCACGAGAGTGTGCGCTGCGACGAGAGCGGGCCGTTAAGTGGCGAACTCGGTGCCGGCCGCAGGGCGTTGCCGAGTGCGCGTGCCACGCGTGCCGCCCCGTTGGCGGTCTGCTGTCCGGTGCGCGCAGGCGAACCCATCACACGCAGCGATGAGCTCAGCAGACCCAGCTGTTCGGAAGCGCGGTCACGCAGAGCACGCGCGAGCAACCGCTCGGCTCCGGGCTCCGGGTGCGCGCCCCAACCATCGCTTTCGGCCCGCTGGGCCTCCGGACTGGAGTCCAAAAGCAGCGACCCCAGTTCGACCGCAGCCATACCGTCGACCATGCAGTGATGGAGCTTGCCGACGATGGAAAAGCCTGGGCCATCGGAGTCGTGGCAGATCCACATCTCCCACAGTGGCCGGTCTCGCCGAAGCGGCACTGAGAGCACCTCGTCAACGAGGCCGTCTACCGGCCCCGGGGCCCAGTAGACGTGGCGGTCGATCGAAAACGCCGGATCGTCGATCCACTCCGGCGCATGCAGGCCGAACGGCACGCGGGCAAGCTTCTGGCGGTAACGCGGCGCTCGCGCCAAGCGCGATGCAATGTGCTCACGCAATGCCCCAAATGTCGGCGACTCAGTGCCCTCGGGCGGGACAAAGCGGGCCACCCAGCCCACGTGCATATGGGCTGTTGGCGTCTCCACCGAAAGAAACGACGCATCCATTCCAGACAGCCGCGTGCTGCTCATACCGCAGGCACCAGGGTTGGCGCCGGCTGCACCCCTGCGACTCGGCGTACAGTGGTGCGGCTTTGGCGCCTGGGGGTACGTGCGGGCCCCCGGCAGACCTCTGCGCGCACCGGTGACTGCCGGCCCCATTCGGCTCGCAACGCGAACTCGACAAGGCGGTCGAAGTAGGTGTGCAAAGGTGCTGGCGCGATCCCCGTTCCCCGCAGTGCGACGCGTGCGCGGCGGTCATCGAAGGTGCCCTTCGTCGCGAAGTACGGGAAGAAGACCTCAGAGCTTTTGAGCGCACGGCGCTGGCGGTCGCTGCGGCTCGAGCGCAGGAGCAGCGGGTGCAGCACGTGCCTGTAAAGCTGTGGTTCGATCAGCCGGGGCGCCGATCGCCCGAAGAAATTACACGCCAGCTCGAGAATCTCGCCGACGCTCGAAGCGCTCCTGCCCGCCGTCAGATTGAACGTGGCCCCCTCGGCCTCGCGAGCCGCTGTCAAGGCAAAGATCGCATCGGCGACGTAGTCCACCGGCACCACGTCGACCACGCCGTCGCTGCGTGCCGGCAGCGCCTGGTAGGCGCCACGAGCAAGCGCACGCAGGGGCCAGTAGAGCACGTTGAAGGAGGTCGTAAAACCCGAGCCGGTCTCCCCAACGACGATGCTCGGACGCAGGATCGTCACCGGCAAATGTGAGCGCGAGCGCCCGACCATGCGCTCAGCCTCGAACTTCGAAGCCTCGTACGGGTTGCGGAAGCGCTGGTCTACGTCGAGGTCGTCCTCGGAGAAGCACCCGCCGTGCTCACCGGAAACGAAGGCCGTGGATACGTAGGACATCCGCCGCAAATCCCCGCGCATCTGGCAGCGATCGGCGAAGGCGAGCACTTCTCGCGTGCCCACCACGTTGATCCGTCGCGAAGCGGGCAGCCCCAGCGAGAACGAGACCGAAGCGGCGCCATGGACGATGTCACAGACGCGCTCGGAGAGGGAGTCGCCGATTCGCCCCAACCCCAACCCGGGTTCGGTTATGTCCCCCCGCAGCGCCACCACGAGATCGCTGTAGGGGTGATCGGAGCCGTACAGCCTGGCAAGGGTCTGCTGCATCCGAGCCTGGACCTCGCGGTTGTCGGCTCCGCGCACGAGCGTATACACGCGGCGGTTGGTGCGCTCGAGATAGCGCGCCAACAGTTGCATGCCGATAAAGCCGGTGGCGCCCGTGAGCAGCACACCGCCGGGTCCGGGAGCGCCGCCTGCCGCGGTCGTGGCCAATGCCGGCTGGCGTTCGGCCGTAGTTATGTGGTCACCCACCACTGGCTACCCTAACCGCCGCCGGATCCGAGTTCGTCGGTATCCCTAGGCGCTGTTGGCCGGAAAACTACCCGGATGTTGCGTTCGCTGAGCGGTGTCAGTTGACTCATATGGAAGGTGTTGGACCACGGCCGAGCGCACGTCACCAGCTACCTGGCGCGTCACTATCGACCCCGTCCGCCTCTCCCTCCACGTGCAGTTGCACGGCGTCAAGGCTGCGACAGGCTAGTTATTGCGCTGTTTGTGCGTTTTCAAACATGACAGCGAAGTAAAACTGCGCAAATTGCGGGAAATTACTCACTCAAGAAATGGGATCGTCGCCCTACTGCTGGCGCGCGTCCATGATCTGCTCGCGCTCACCCAGGCGATTGGCGCGCCGTAACTGGGCCTCGCGCTCTCGACGCCGCTCCTCATCGGTCTCGACAACGCATGGCGGCACCGGCGTGGGATCCCCGCGCTCGTCGATCGCGACCATCGTGAAGTAGGCCGAACTGGTGTGGCGCAGGTCGCCGGTCAGCGGGTTTTCTGCTTCAACGCGTACCCCGACCTCCATCGAGGTGTGCCACGCGGCGTTGACGCGCGCCTTGAACGTCAGCACCTCACCCAATCGGACGGGGTGCAAAAACGCCATCCTGTCCATCGCTGCGGTCACCGCCGGCGTGCGTGCGTGCCGCATCGCGGCCAGTCCCGCAGCTTCGTCGCACAGTTTCATCACCGTGCCGCCGTGAATGTGACCTGCATTGTTGGCGTCATGCAGGCCCGTCCACTTCACCAAGATCGTGGTTGTCTCGTCCATGGCTGCCCGGTCAACGTCGCATGCTACCGGCAAGGCCCGACCGACAGCGGGGCTTTGTGCGAGCATGCATGAAGTTAATACGGGGAGCCTGGGAGTGGGCTGAGAGGGCGCGTGCGCGCCGACCCGCAGAACCTGATCTGGATCATGCCAGCGAAGGGAGAAGTGATGACCAACGAGAACCGCACAGCGTTTGATCGCGGTGCCACGTGCGTCACGCAGATGCATATCGCCCGCGGAGGGACTGTCTCGCCCGAGATGCGGCGTGTAGCGGAGCGCGAGCGGTTGGACCCAGAGCTCGTGCGCGCCGAGGTTGCCCGAGGCCGCATGATCATTCCCGCAAACGTCAACCACCGCGCGCTTGATCCCATGGCGATTGGCTCCAAGGCGCGGGTCAAGATCAACTCCAACATCGGCAACTCCCCCACCACGTCGTCGCTTACGGAGGAGGTGGAGAAGCTGACCGTCTCGGAAGGCTGGGGAGCCGACACGGTGATGGACCTCTCCACGGGCAAGCGCATCGATGAGACGCGCGCAGCGATCATCGCGGCCGCGGCGGTCCCGATCGGGACGGTGCCGATCTACCAGGCGCTCGAGCGCGTCAACAGCATCGAGGATCTGACCGCAGAGGTTCTTTTGGACAACATTGTTCACCAGGCACGCCAGGGCGTCGACTACATGACCATCCACGCGGGCGTGCGCCTCGAGCATCTGCCGCTCTGCCAGCATCGGACCACCGGCATCGTTTCGCGCGGCGGCGGCATCCTGGCGCGTTGGATGGTTCACCACATGCGCGAGAACCCCCTCTATGAGTGTTTCGACGAGATCCTTGAGATCTGCCGGCGTTACGACGTCTCGATTTCGCTCGGTGACGGTCTGCGCCCAGGATCGATCGCCGACGCCTCAGACGCCGCGCAGTTTGCCGAGCTGGACACGCTTGGGGAACTGACGACGCGAGCTTGGGAGCGCGACGTTCAGGTGATGATCGAGGGTCCGGGCCACGTGCCCATGGATCAGCTGGAGATGAACGTCCGCCGCCAGCAAGAGGTCTGTCACGAGGCCCCGTTCTACACGCTTGGCCCCTTGGTAACCGATATCGCCCCGGGGTACGACCACATCACGTCGGCGATCGGCGCAGCGATCGTCGGCTGGCATGGGACTTCGATGCTCTGCTATGTGACCCCCAAAGAGCATCTGGGGCTGCCCAACGCCGAGGACGTCAAGCAGGGCTTGATCGCCTACCGCATCGCTGCCCACGCCGCAGACCTCGCGCGCGGCAACCGCAAGGCCGCCGCCTGGGATCGCGAGCTCTCCGAGGCGCGTTTCTCGTTTGACTGGCGTCGGCAGTTCGAGCTGGCGCTGGATCCTGAGACCGCGCAGGCGATGCATGACGAGACGCTCGCGGACGATTACTTCAAGACCGCCGAGTTTTGCTCGATGTGCGGACCAAAGTACTGCCCGATGCACAACTTCAAGGATCTCGACTGGGAGGCGCTGCGCGCGACGGTCGCCCAGCGCAAGCAGACTCCCAGCCAGCATGGGAGCCTGGCCGACCAGGCGCCCGCGGCAGTGGGCGCGGGCTCGTAACGGGGAATCGCCGCGCAGCGCACGCCCACGCCGCCCACCGCGTTACCTGTAGCGTCCCGTTGATGGCGCCCTGTGTCCAGTGCTGTACGATGATCGTATGAGCGCTTTACCCCCCAATATTCAGGCGAGGCGGACGATCGAGGACCGAGCTGCACAACTCGGCGCCAAGCGCACCAAGATTCAGGCGCGCTTGGCCGCCAACACGCAGGCAATGGTCGAGCTCCTGGGTGAAGCCAGGGGTGCCGGCATCCCGCTGGAGCAGTTGGCTGCACTGCTCGGCGTCAGCCGCCAGACGCTATTTAATTGGCGAGAGCTGGCCGACAAGTCCTCGCCCGGCGCTTAGCCGATGCGGAGCAGGGCCCGCTTTTTACGCATTTTGCGGGATTTTGCCAACGTCGCGGGAACTTCGGGCGGCGCGGGTCCATTAGTTTGAGTTCGTTCCGATGTCGTGGCTAATGACGCTAGCGGTGGTGGCAGGCTCCCTCAGTGGGACAACTGCGCTTGCGTTGGCGCTTGGCCGCGCAGCAGCACGCGCCGATCGCCAGTCCGAGCGGCTCGCTCGGCACCTCTAGACGGCTCGCGGTCCGTCAGGAGCCGGCGCCGTCGGTGATGCGGGGCTGCTCGGGCGAAGGGTCCAGACCTGGCTCCGAGCGCGCTGCGCGCAACTCGTAGTTGGCGCGGGCGCCGGTATCGATGTGCGACAGCGCAGAGTCGCCGCCGGTCAGGCGCGAGAGCGTGTCCTGAGTGTCGATCGGTAGAAACCCAAGGACCCGCTCGTTGAACTTCATCGCCTTGGGCACGTGCACGTCGAACATGGGCTCGCGCAGCGTGTTGACGATCGCCTCGGCTACTTCGTTGGGCTGGACTTTGCGAAACAAGGGAATCCGCGGTTCGCCAAGCCCGAGCCCCAGTTCAGTGTTGACGGCGACGGGGCTTACGACCGATATGTCCACTCCGCTCTTGCGTATTTCCTTACGTACCGAGCGGCTCAGGTGGAGCACCGCGGCCTTGCTGGCGCAGTAGGTCGCACCGCCGGGAAGGCCGTACTTGCCGGCCTGTGAGGCGATGTTCACAACGTGGCCGCGACCCCGCGCCAACATGCCCGGCAGCGCCGCCTTCATGCCGTTGATGACGCCGTGCACGTTGATATCGAGAATGCGCCGCGCGGTGGCGTCGCTCTCCTCCAGAAACGGACCGATGGGCATGATGCCGGCGTTGTTTATGAGCACGTCCAACGCGCCAAGGCGCTCATCGACACCGGTCAGGAATGCGCGAAAGGACGCGGGGTCGGTGACGTCGAGGGGCAGCGCCAGGACGTTTGCGCCCAGCTCGGCGGCGGCCTGCTCGACAGCCTGGGGGTCGACGTCGCCGAGGGCTACCTTCATCCCGGCGTCCACGCACAGCCGTGCCGTTTCGCGGCCTATTCCGCGGGCGCCTCCCGTGATCGCTACGACCTGCCCGGCGATTATGCGTGGTTGCTTGGCCATGGTGCTCCTGTTCGCTTAGGGTCTCGACACCCAACCTACCAGGAGGTCTGTTCGGGACGCATTTCCGCAGCCTTGTACGCTTAACGGGAGACCATGTCTTCGTTTGCGTTCCACGGATGGCGCATCGCGTACACGGAATTCGGCGGCGGCCCCGCGGCGGTGACGCCCGCGGGCAAGCGCGGCAGGACAGCGCGCCAGGCACCCGCGAAGACCCGGCCGCTGATCATGGCCCACGCCGTGATGCTTTCGCAAGCGATGCACTGGCCGCTGGCCGAATACCTCGCGGCGCGGGGCAACAGGGTGATCACGGTCGACCTGCTTGGGCACGGAGCTTCAGACCGGCCGCGTGAGCTCGCGCGCTACACGATGGGATCATTCAGCCAGCAGATCGAGGCGCTGATGGATCACCTGGAGCTGGACGAAGCTGTGCTCATGGGCACCTCGCTGGGCGCCAATGCCTCACTCGAGCTCGCCTGCCGCTCGCCTGAGCGCCTGCGCGGATTGGTGATCGAGATGCCGGTGCTGGAAGGTGCGTTGATGGCCGGTGCGCTGGTTTTCACGCCGCTGCTCGTGGCGCTGACAGTTGGGGAGCCGGCGCTGAAGCTGATGGGGTACGCCGCGCGAGCGGTGCCACGGCGCGTTTTGCCCCACTACGGCAACGTGTTGCTGGACGTGCTGCGCCAGCATCCCACCTCCGGCGCGTCGGTCCTGCAAGGTCTCTTCTACGGCCGCATTGGACCGTCGGCGAGCGTACGCCGCGAATTGGAGACGCCGGCGCTGGTGCTCGGACACCGCCGCGATCCCGTGCATCCGTTCTCCGACGCCGGGATGTTGGCCTCCGAGATGCCCAATGCGCGGCTGCTCGAAGCGAGGTCGATGGTGGAGCTGCGGGTCAAGCCGGACCGCCTGCTGGGCGAGATCGCGGAGTTCCTGGACGACGTGTGGCAGTCGCCGCGTCCGCAGGCCGAGAGTGCGGGCAAACGTATACGTCCCGCCCGCCCGCCCGCTAAAGCCAAGGCCGGCTGACCAGGGGATCCGCGGAAGGGCTGCGGACGGGCCGTTAGCCGCCCGGCTCAAACAGCGCGACTTCGCCGACGCTCACGCTGGACTGGGTCGCGGGCACCTTGGCGATCCACAGCAGCATCTCCTTCCAGGCGGTGTGAGTGTGGCTCAGCTTCACGGTTTTGGTCTTCTTGAGCTTGCGTGCGACGCCCAGCAGCGTCCACTGGGTGATCGAAGCCGGCGCAGTTGCGGCGGTCGTACCCCAGACCTCAAGCGGGAAGCCTGGGGTGGAGGTGTGCAGTTCGACGCTGCCAACGTCAGTGGCGCCGTGGAGGTGAAGCAACAGGCCGACGTTCATGTTTTCGTTCGTGCCCGGCAACACATGGATCTTCCAAGCGGTTTCGCTTTCCGGGCCTTCCACGGCGCGGCTGGTCCCCTGGCCGTCTTCTCCTTCTTCGAGCGCGGCCAGCGTGTACTGCGCGTTGTTCGAGTATGCGCTCGCGGTGACGCCTTCCAGTTCGGGGCCTTCGAGACTGGGTTGGCGGGAGGTCCTCGTCGTTGTGCTCGCTTCCGTGGGCGCAACGACGGTGGACGAGCTCGCCGTTGTGATCGTGGTTGTGGTCTGCGAGCGCGAGGTCTTCGACCGTGTCGTTGTGGTGGTTGTGGTCTGCGAGCCGCGGAAGCGCGGGGCCTTGAGTGTTTCCGGCGTACCCGCAACTGCGCCGCCAGTCGTTGCCGTGGTGGTGGTCAAAACGGGTGTCGGAGGAGCGAGCGCCAGTCGCGGGTGCGTCGGTTCCTTGACCCCCGATTCGGTCAGCGCTGCGATGCCGGCCGCGGCGGCCGTGGTCGCTAGCACCGCGCTGAGCGCAATCACGCCGCCGGCCGATAGCCAACCGGCCCGGGCACGCCTGTTGGCGTCGGAGCGGTTGCCGCACTGCGTGCACCAGTCCTGGTTGTCCGCCATTGGGGCCTTGCAGGTGGGGCAGGGGTGGGAGCCCACCGCTTGGTTGACCGCGGTCGAGGCGGCCGCCTGCGCTTGCGGGGCGCTGCCGCCGCCAGACGCCGCGCCCGTGACCTCGGCCGCAGGCTTGTCGGAGTCGCCGGAGCGCTTGCCGATATTCGAAAACGGTCGCTTCAAGGCCGGTCCATTGTTGCATCTAGGCTCGGCGTCTCGGCGGATCCGGAGGCCTCCGGCGCCGACGATGCGGCTGTAGGCCCAGGCGGTCCGCCGGCAACGATCTCGCGCCCGGTTGGCTGAAGGTCAGTGTCGAGCTGCAGTTGCCAGTAGTAGCGCGTGAATGTCAGTGGCGCCCGAAACTGCCCCACGTGTGGCGCCACGGTCTCGCCGGCGGCCATTCGCATGATCAGCTCGGGGTAGGTCTGTCCTTCGAATGCCGCGTAGGTCGGAGCGGGGAACGCACCGCCGAAGCGGGTATTGAAGTCTGTGATCGCGACCCCGACGTCAGCGTCGCGAAAGACCTGGATCGTGGCCGGACCACACACACTAAGTGCCTCCATCGCGCTGTGACCGAGCTCGATCAACTCGGGATCGGCGATAACCGTGCCTTTGACGGACTCTCCACCGCGGGACTCGATCATGGTTCGGGGAATCGCATTGATACACCGCCCGTCGAGGTCGCCGAGGCAGTCGATCGAGAACTCGGGACCGCTCATCGCCCGCTGCAAAAGCACCGGCTCACCCACTGGCGCCTCCACGTCGTTGCTTACCGCCACGGGCGAGGATGCCTGCACGTAGTCGATCAGAAAGCGCGCCTCCTGCGCGTTCCGTACAAGGTGGATGGACCGCGCTCCTGAGCCGCGTCTCGGCTTCACCACGGCGGGGTAGACAAACGCATCGAGGTTGTCCTCGGGCAGGATCGAGGGCGGCGAAGGCAGCCCCACACGTCCGAAGAGCAGGTGTGCCTCGTACTTGTCGTAGGTGGCTCGCGCGACCTCCGGTGATGGTACGAACGCCGGCAGCCGGCCACTGGCACGGGCGGTTGCAAGCACCTCGATGTCCAGGTCCGTCAAGGGCAGCACAGCCCCGACCCCGTGTTCGGAACAGAGGCGCTCAAGCTCTGGAACATACGCGGGGTCTTCGATCCTGGGGACCGCGACCTGGACGTGCGCCGCGTACTGAGCCGGCGCGAGCGGGTTGGGGTCCGCGGCGACCGTGTGTGCGATCGCGGCAAAACACGAGACGATGTCGTATCGCTTGCCCACGCACGTCAGCAACACCCCTGGACGCCGCGAGCTCACAGCTCCAGCTCCCAGCCTCCGCTGTCGCCCTTGTAGACCCCGGATCCGCCGGCGACCAAAGCAACCGTACGCCAGAGGATCTTGAGGTCGAGCGCGAGCGAACGGTGCTCGATGTAGTAGAGGTCGAGCTCGATCCGCTCTGCCCACGACAGCGACGCCCGTCCGTTGACCTGGGCCCACCCGGTGATCCCGGGCCGGATCGCGAGCCGGCCACGCTGGCGGAGCGTGTACTGCTCCACCTGTACCGCGACGGTAGGGCGCGGGCCGATCAGCGACATCTCGCCCCGGAGAACGTTGACGAGGTTCGGTAGCTCATCCAGCGACGTGCGCCGCAGAATCGCCCCCACGCGCGTGATGCGCCAATCACCGTCGTTGACCGCCAGTCCTGCTCCGAGGTTCTCTGCTCCGTGAACCATGGTGCGCAGCTTGAGCATGTCGAACGGCTTGCCCTGCAGGCCGACTCGTCGCTGCCTGTAGAGTGCCGCTCCCGCACTCTCGATGCGAATGGCGAGAGCGGCTGCGAGCACCAATGGACCGCTGATCACCAATAGCATGGCTGCCGCGATCACGTCGATGGCGCGCCGGATCATCGGGTGCCCTCCGCCGCTTGCCAGCCCGCGCTGGTCCCCTGGCGCAGCCAGTCCCACAAACCCACCGCGATCGCGCTCACGCTGAGCACGTAGTGGCGCGCGATCAACAGCGGCCGCAACCTGATGAAGCCGCCGAGGGCCGAGGCCACAAGCACGGCCCCCTGCAGCCACAGCAATACGCGTATGACCGCGCCTGCACCGTCGGCCACCAGCACGCAGCTGGTGATAAGCACGATCGCGTGCAAGGCCGGCGTGGCGTAGCGCAGGGCACGGTGGGAGATGATCATCAACCAGTACACCAGACCGTATCCGCGTGGCGCAAGCAGGCCGCCGCGAAGCACGATCGGCCAGGTGTGGCTCATCATGCGTCGCTTGCGGGCAAACTCGCCCTCGATCGAGGGGACCATTTTCTCGGTTGCCACTGCGGACGGGACGTACACCGCCCGCCAGCCGTGTTTGACCATGTTGAAGGGAAATGACAGGTCGTGACCCATGATCGGATCCACCACCATGTAGGCCTCGCGTCGGGTCGCATAGATGGCTCCGTTGCCGGCGGTGATCGAGCGTACGCGCGACTCCAGCGCGCGCAGCCTGAGCTCGTAGCCCCAGTAGACGTTCTCCTGGGAGGTGGCGTTGGTGGCCTCGGCGGACTTGGTGAAGCGCACCTGCCCGCATGCGTAGCCGACGGAACGGTCGGCGAATGCGGCAACGAGCGCGCGCAACGCGTACCGGTCCCACAACGCGTTGGCATCTGAGAACGCGACGATGCTGCCGCGGGCTTGTTCCACAGCGGCGTCCTGCGCGCGTATCTTGCCCCCGCGTGGCAGCTCCAGCACGAGGTCCGCTCCGGCCCGGCGCGCTTCGGTGGCGGTGGCGTCCGTGCACCCGTCGCACGCAACGATTACGTGGAGATCGGCGCGCGGATAGGCGAGGTCAAGCGCGTTGGCGACCTTCGCAGCGATCACCGTCTGCTCGTTGTGCGCGGCAATGATCAGCGATACCGAGGGCATCGCTGGAGCTGGCGGGCCCTCGCCGCCCGCCCCAGCCGCGGGCTCTCCCTCGGGACCCATCAATCCGACGATCAACCGCAGCGCGAGCGCGTAGCCAACCTGGGTCCAGACGATCAGGCCGACTGATACCCAGAAGATGATGTGCAGGACAGGGCTCATTGCACCGTCGCGCTCACGATCAGGAATTCTCCCTCAAAAGGGTCTCGTAGAGCGCGAGCGTCTGGGCGCCGATGTGGTCCCATGCATAGAGTCCTGCCGCGGCTTCGTTGGCGCGCTGTGCCATCGTCTGCAGTGTCTCGGGATTGGCTAACAGCTCGACCAGAGCCTCTGCAAGCGCGGCGCTGTCGCCGCTCGGGACAATGCGTGCCGCCCCGGTTGCGGCAAGCTCTGGGAAAGACCCGGCGTCGCTGAGCAGCAGCGGCACGCCCGCGCCGAGGGCCGTAAACGCAGCACCGGAAGCATCGATGTCGCGGTACGGCAGCACGACCAGGCTTGCCCTGCGCAGCAGCCAGTACAGGGAGGCGTCGGAGACAAACTCGGTGAAGAAGCGCACGCCCGGCGGTGCAGAAGCGCGAAGAAAAGCAAGCTCCATGCGGGGCATCCCCGCGATCCAAAGCTCGCCGTCCAAAAGCGGCTGCGCGGCGCGCCAAGCCTCCAGCAGCACATCGATGCCCTTGTAGGGACGCAGCAGGCCAAAGAACAGCACCGCGGGCCCGGTGGTGTGCGCGAACTCTGCCGGCAGCTGCGCCGGTGGGTCCCCGCTCTCATTGACGCCCGCCCACGGTCTCAACACGCCGTGGGCGATCACGTGCACACGCCGATCATCCATGCCAAGCTCGCCCTTCAGGCGCGCGCGCCCGTGCTCGCTGTGGGTCACGATCGCATCGAAGCGGTCATACAGGCGGCGCTGGGCCGCAAGCTGGCCGGGGCGCGGCTCGCGCGGCATGATGTCGTGGGCGGTAAGCACGAGCCGCACGCCGGGGCGTCGCTTGGGCAGCAGATGCAGGTCCAGCGGCTGCACGGTGAGCCATTGAAAGTGGACGATGTCAGCTGTGCGTGCCTTACGCCTGTAACGCAGCATGTCCGGCCCGTGCTCGGCGAGCTTCAGTGTCAAGGCCACGCGCCCGCGAGCGCGGCTGCGGGTTGTGCGGTGGGCCAGCCGGTAGAAATCCTCGTGGCGTGCGTAGCCGTGAGCGGCCGGCACTGCTCCGTAGTTGAATGCGCTCGTGTAGAGGTCTACGTTTGCGCCTGCCGCTGCCAAGGCGCGGCACAGCGCGTCGTCATACGGCGGGGTGTAGGCGGAGGGGTCGACGATGTGGACGCGCAAGGTGTATGGACAATATGGACGTGCAACACGATCACGGAGCCACGGGGACGCCCGCGGAGCGCGGGCAGAGGTCGGATCAGGGCGCCGTTGAGCTGACCTTCTGTGTGGTCAACACGTCCAAGCGCGAGCTGCTGCGCACCTGCCTCGACGCGATAGCGCGCGAGCGCGCTGCGGTGCCGTTTGCGACCGAGGTGCTGGTGTTGGACAACGGCTCGCGTGACGGCTCCGCGGAGATGGCCCGCGCCCATGGCGCGACGGACGCGGTGATCGCGCTACAGCGGCGCACGGGCAAGGCATTCTGTGACTCCGAGCTGCTGCGCACGGCGTCGGGCCGCTACGGGCTTTTGCTCAACGAGGATTCCGAGCTTCTAGCGGGCTCGACACTCGCGTTGCGCGACGCGCTCCAGGACCATCCTTCGGCTGCGTGCGCGGGCGCAAGGCTGCTGCGTCCCGACGGAGCTTCCCAGGCTTGTGCATGGCGCTTTCCCACACCGCTGACCGCGTTGGCGACAGCGTTTGGGTTGCACAGGCTGCTGGTGGTCCAGAGTACGGGGCAGACCACGCGCGAAGTCGATTGGTGTCAGTCCTCGGCTCTGCTCGTGCGTCGCGAGGCGGCTGCGGAGGTGGACTACCTCGACGAGGACTTCTTCGTGTACTCCGACGAGGTGGACTTCGCCAAGCGCCTGCGCGATGCCCACTGGCGGAGCCTGTATGTGCCGTCCGCTGTCGCCGTCCACCACGAGCAACTGGCCACCGGCGATGGTTCCCTCGCACGCATCGTGGAACTATCGCGAAACCGTGACCTGTACATGCGCAAGCACCATTCTGCCGCCGCGGCGCTCGTGGTCCGCTGGCTGACGGCCTTCAGCTACGGGGTGCGCGCCATCGTGGCACTCGCCCTGCCGGGCCATTCCCCGCGTCGCTATTGGTCCCATGTCATGGCGACACTTCATCGCGACCGCGGCACGGGACTCAGGGAGCTCGCCGACGACTACAACCGCCGTGCCGCTGCCAACGACCCTCACGGGTCCGCGTCAGAGGTCCTTTAGCGGGTCCTCAGCGAACTCCTCGATCTCGCCACCGCCGCGCCGGAAAGCGGCCACGCGCACGCGTGCGTCGAGCATGAGCCTGCGTGCCTGTACGCGCTCGGTTGCCGAGAAAAAACGCATGCCCAATAGGGCCGCCGGGATCCACGCCAGCCAGAGCATGCGCAGACCGAGGCCTGCGGCACCGTGCGTGGGCAGCACCAGCTCGCCCGAGGCAGCCACGGCGGCCAGTGTGGCCGTCAGCGCTGAAAGCCGCCCCCATTGGAAGCGGACTGCGAACACGCGGCGGGTGAGCAGATAGAGGACCGCGAGCATCACCGCATACGCCCCGCAGAGGGCTATACCAGCGCCGGCGACACCCAGTCCCGCCCCGGATGCGGGTACGAGTACGAGCAGGAGGAGGATGTTGACTGCCAGCCCGCAAAGCGCGGCGGGGACGTTTCGGCTGGTTCTGCGCGCGCGTCCTGTAATCACGATCATCACCTGATAGAGGCCGTACAGCGCCCAGCCCAGCGCCAGCCACGGCAGTGCTGCGTGCGCGCCGAAGTATTCGTGCGCGGCAAGCAGCCGCACGATCCAGCGACCCAACAGGGCAACGGCGGCGACCACCACGCCGGTGCCCAGCACGAAGTAGGTGCCCACCAGTGCGTATAGGCGCGACGCCTCGGCGTCTGAGTCGATCGAATATGCCAGCGGGGGCCATGCGTACTGGAAACCCCGCACGAACACGAACACCACGGTGGCGAGCTGGAGCGCGATCGAGTAGTCGCCTGCGGCCGCGTGACTGTCGCTGCGGTAGAGATAGAAGCGGTCGGCCACCTGGAGCGCATAGACACTCGCGTCTGCCGGAACCGTCGGTAGTCCAAAGCGAAGCATCGCCGCCAGGTCGTCGCGGCGGACCTTCAGCGAGAAGCGGCGGCGTAGGAACCACCACAGCCCCACCACCACGACCGCTGACGCGCCGAAGTTGCCGAGCAGCAGGCCGCGTGCGCCCTGATCGCCGACGACGACGAGCGCGATCGTAAACGCGATTGTGAGCGCGACATTTGACCCGGATGCGTACACATAGGCACGCTTGCGTTCGTCGACGCGCAGTTGCGCGTAAGCCATCTCGAGGTTGGTGAACGCCCACAGTCCAAGCACTGCGCAGTCGATCAGCAGCGGGTCGGGATGGCGGGCACTGAACCCGAGCGCCAGCTCCGAGAGTGGCGCCGCAAAGATCACGGCCAGCGCGGCAACCGCGGTGCTGGTCCAGGCGACCGTGGCCGTTGCGGTACGCGCGATGCGGTCGCGTCGCGCCTGGTCGTGGTCGTCGTAGTAGAAGCGGATAAAGGCCTCGCCGACGCCGGCGCGCACAAGGATGCTGACCAGGATCACAGCGGTAAACAGCGACTGATAGGCCCCGTATCCGCTTGGTGAGACGTGGCGGGTATACAGCGGCAGCGT
>CAJCHW010000162.1 GCA_903970125.1 Chlamydiota bacterium | reverse complement strand
GTGCGCGGCACCGCCGAGAACGTCGAAGGGCGCTTCGTGCGCCAGACCGGCGGCTCGGGCCAGTTCGGCGTGGTCTTCATCAACATCGAGCCCGCCCCCGGCGAGGGCTTTGAGTTCATCAACAAGATCAAGGGTGGGTCCATCCCCACGGAGTACATCCCCGCCGTTGAGAAGGGTGTCGAGGAGGCGCTTGAGAACGGCGTCAAGGCTGGATACCCCACCGTCGATGTGCGCGTCACCCTGGTCGATGGCAAGTACCACGACGTGGACTCCTCCGAGATCGCCTACAAGGTTGCTGGATCGCTGGCGCTGAAGGAGGCTGCCAAGCGCGCAAAGCCGGTCATCCTGGAGCCGATCTTCTCCGTCGAGGTGGTCACGCCGGAGGATTTCCTCGGCGACGTCATCGGCGACCTTTCGCGCCGGCGCGGCCGGATCGAGGCCCAGGAGCGCCGCGGCAACGCGCTCGTGGTGACCGCGCGCGTACCGTTGTCTGAGATGTTCGGCTACGCCACAGACCTGCGTTCAAACACGCAGGGAAGGGCCAACTACACGATGCAGTTCGAGGCCTACGAGGAGGCTCCGCCGAACATCGCAGAGAAGATCGTTGAACAGCGCACGGGGGATCCCGTGCCGGCCTAGCCCGTTGGGCCTGGAAGGTCTACTCGGCGTGGGCGGCTAGGATGCGAGCACCCATGAAGGGCG
The DNA here is from genome assembly GCA_903970125.1 of Chlamydiota bacterium. Classification (GTDB taxonomy): domain Bacteria; phylum Actinomycetota; class Thermoleophilia; order Solirubrobacterales; family Solirubrobacteraceae; genus Palsa-744. Next base: position 11,320 of record CAJCHW010000162.1, on the reverse strand, counting down.
TCACTTCGGTAGATTGCCCCGGGCGAACTAGATAGATACAGAGAGTCCTCGCACGTCTTACACACCGCGGGACCTACAAGTCGATACAGGAGCGAAGAGAAAGTGGCAAAGGAGAAGTTCGAGCGCGATAAGCCCCATGTCAATGTCGGGACCATTGGTCACATCGACCATGGCAAGACAACGCTGACCGCTGCCATCACGTCGGTCCTGGCCAAGAAGATGGGCGGCGAGGCCCGCACGTTCGAGGAAATCGACAACGCTCCCGAGGAGAAGGAACGTGGCATCACCATCGCCACTTCCCACGTCGAGTACCAGACCGACAAGCGCCACTACGCGCACGTCGACTGCCCCGGACACGCCGACTACGTCAAGAACATGATCACGGGCGCCGCGCAGATGGATGGCGCGATCCTCGTGGTGTCAGCTGCCGACGGTCCCATGCCCCAGACGCGCGAGCACATCCTGCTGGCCCGTCAGGTGGGCGTGCCCTACGTCGTTGTGTTCCTCAACAAGGCCGACATGGTCGACGATCCCGAGCTGCTTGAGCTCGTCGAGGTCGAGGTGCGCGAGCTTCTGTCGGAGTACGAATTCCCGGGCGACGACATTCCTTTCATCATTGGCTCGGCGCTGAAGGCGCTGGAGGGCGACGAGGCCTACGAAGCCAAGATCCTGGAGCTCGCTGACGCGCTTGACACCTACATCCCCGAGCCCGTGCGCGAGCTCGACAAGCCGTTTTTGATGCCCGTCGAGGACGTCTTCTCGATCACTGGGCGCGGTACAGTCGCCACGGGTCGCGTCGAGCAGGGCATCGTCAAGACCGGCGAAGAGATCGAAATCGTCGGTATCCACGCGTCCACCAAGACCGTTGTCACCGGCGTCGAGATGTTCCGCAAGATCCTCGACGAGGGTCGTGCGGGAGACAATGTGGGCTGCCTGCTGCGTGGAACCAAGCGCGAGGAGATCGAACGCGGACAGGTTCTTTGCAAGCCCGGCACGATCACGCCTCACACGAAGTTCTCCGCTGAGGTCTACGTGCTCAAGAAGGAGGAGGGCGGCCGTCACACGCCGTTCTTCACCGGTTACAGGCCGCAGTTCTACTTCCGTACCACAGATGTCACCGGCGTGGCAAAGCTGCCCGACGGTGTCGAGATGGTCATGCCCGGCGACAATGTCACGATGGAGATCGAGCTGATCCAGCCGATCGCCATGGACCAGGGTTTGCGTTTCGCCATCCGCGAGGGCGGCCGCACGGTCGGCTCGGGTGTCGTAACCAAGGTCATCGAGTAGTACCCTGGGCGCGTTTGCCCCTAGCGGTGAACGCGCCTAACCTATAAGCAGTCCGATACGACGACTAAAGCTCCGCTGGCAAGGCCCGGAGAGGGCGGATTCCCCGCTGAATCCGCCCTTATCTATGTCCCGGCGCCAGTTGGCGGAGGAAGTGTCTGGGAAGCCCGCAGTGCGCCGGCAGTCCACCACTACGGCCAGGTCCCAGCACAGACACACCCCCCAGTAACGGCAATCAGACCAAGCACGCTAAGGCAACGAAACCACCATGGCACCAGCTGTACAAAACAAGATCCGCATTCGCCTGAAGGCGTACGACACCTCGGCCATCGAGTCCGCGGCAAAGGAAATCGTGGATACCGCCACGCGCACGGGCGCGAGCGTGTCCGGTCCTGTGCCCCTGCCCACCGAGAAGAACGTCTACTGCGTGATCCGCTCGCCCTTCAAGGACAAGGACTCACGCGAGCACTTCGAGGTGCGCACGCACAAGCGCCTCATTGACATCCATCAGCCGACACCGAAGACCGTGGACTCGCTTCAGCGTCTCGACCACCTGCCCGCGGGCGTGGACATCGAGATCCGACTGTCCTCGTAGACCTCTGTTGCAATGCCCGCGATCTTAGCCACCAAGCTTGGGATGAGCCAGCGCTTTCTGGAGGACGGCTCAGTGGCTCGCGTCACCGTCCTGAGGGCTGGACCGTGTCCCGTGACTGCCATTCGCAGCACCGAGCGTGACGGCTACGAAGCCGTTCAGCTCGCTTTCGGCGAGACCAAGGAGTCGCGCTTGACCAAGGCCGAGATGGGCCATCTGCGCCAGGCCGATGCGCCGCCAATGCGCCACCTCGTCGAGATGCGCGGCTTCGCCGGTGAGCTCAAGGTGGGGGACTCGGTGACCGTCGATGCCTTTGCAGTCGGCGAACGCGTCAAGATCGCGGGAGTATCCAAGGGCAAGGGCTTTCAGGGCACGATCGCGCGCCACGGCTTCAAGCGTGGGCCCAAGACGCACGGCTCGCACAACGTCCGCGGACCCGGCTCGATCGGTGCCGCCGCCACGCCATCGCGCGTGTTCAAGGGCATGCGCATGGCCGGCCATGGCGGCGCAAAGCGCGCGACCCAGCGCGGCCTGAGCGTGGTCGACGTCGATCCCCAGGAGAACCTCCTGCTTGTACGCGGCTCCGTGCCCGGTGCACGCGGCGGGCTTGTGGAGGTGCGCACCGATGCCTGACGCGGCTCTTCTCGGTGGCTCAAAGGGGGGCAAGGTGGATCTGGACGAGAAGGTCTTTGGCGCGCGCTTCAACGAAGGGCTCGTGCACTCAAGCGTGCTCGCGGAGCTTGCTGCGCGCAGGCGCGGCACCGCTTCCACGCTGACCCGCGGTGGTGTTTCCGGCGGCGGCGCCAAGCCGTGGCGCCAGAAGGGCACGGGCCGCGCGCGCGCCGGCTCAAACCGCTCCCCCATCTGGAAGGGCGGTGGCATCGTCTTTGGGCCCCAGCCGCGCTCCTACACCTTCAAGGTCAACCGCAAGGAGCGCCGCGCCGCGCTGCGCGCCGCGCTTTCCCTGCACGCAGGGCGCGGCTCGATGGCTGTGCTCGGTCTCAACGCGATCGCAGAGCCAAAGACACGGCTTGCGGTGGAGCTTTTGGAGGCATGGGGCCAGGATCGCCCCACGGTTGTCGTGCTCGGCACCGAGGAAACCGCGATCTCGCTCGCATTTAGAAACCTCCCAGGGGTGGCCGTGTGTCACCACGACGATGTCGGTGTCGCCGACCTGCTCGGCGCAGCCTCGCTGCTGCTGTCACGCCCTGCACTCGACGCACTGACCGCTCGCGTTGGCGCTGCGCCGCGACGCGGCCAGACTGAGGCGGCCGCAGAGGGCGCCAGTGCCGCGCCCACCAAGCCCAAAGCTGCCGCCGAGCCCGCGCCCGCCGCCAAGCCCAAAGCATCCGCCAAGCCCGAGGCCACCACCAAGCCGAAGCCGGCAGCCAAGGCCGCCACCGAGCCGGCAGCCGAGATCGCCGCCGAGCCCGCGGCCAAGGCAGCGGCCAAGCCGAAGGCCGCGGCCAAGCCCAAGACTTCCGCCAAGCCCAAGCCACAGGAGCCCGAGGCCTGATGGATCACTCGCAGGTCATCATCCGCCCCGTGATCTCGGAGAAGAGCTACGTGCTCTCGGCAGCCGGCAAGTTCACCTTCCGGGTGCACCCCGATGCTCACCGCACGCAGATACGCCAAGCCGCCGAAGCGCTCTTCGGCGTGCATGTGGTGGATGTGCACACGCTCAACGTCAAGCGCAAGCCCAAACGTCGCGGCAACACGCGTGGCCACACACGCGCCTGGAAGAAGGCGATCGTGCGCGTGGCGCCCGGCGAGACCATCCCAGTCTTTCAGGGGTTCGAGAACCAGCCGGGCTCCTAGCCTCGTCGACTAGACCAAAACGATGCCTGTCCGTAAGCCCAAGCCAACCAGCCCCGGTCGCCGCTTTGTCTCCTACTCCGACTATGCGGAAATCACAAAGTCAAAGCCCGAGCGTTCGCTCGTGGAAGGCATCTCAAAGAGCGGTGGCCGCAACTCCTATGGGCGCAAGACAGCCCGCCATCGTGGCGGTGGGGCCAAGCGCGCATACAGGCGCATCGACTTCAAGCGTCGCAAGGACGGCATGCCTGCCAAGGTGGCGGCGATCGAGTACGACCCCAACCGCTCCGCGAACATCGCTTTGCTGCACTACGTCGACGGCGAGAAGCGCTACATGCTCGCCCCCAAGGGCCTGGTCGTGGGCGCAATGGTCAGCTCCGGTGAAACCGCTGACATCGCTGTGGGCAACAGCTTGGCGCTCGCACGCATGCCCGTGGGTACCGTCGTGCACAACATCGAGCTTTCACCCGGACGAGGCGGCCAGATGGCCCGCTCCGCAGGCGCTTCAGCTGCGCTCGTTGCCAAGGACGGTGACATGGCCACGCTGCGCTTGCCCTCCGGCGAGATGCGCATGGTCCGCGCCGAGTGCCGCGCCACTGTCGGCGAGATCGGCAACTCCGATCACCAGAACATCAGGGTGGGCAAAGCTGGTCGCAAGCGCCACATGGGCGTGCGGCCGCAGACCCGCGGCACGGCCATGAACCCCGTTGACCATCCCCACGGCGGCGGCGAGGGTTCGACCACTCCGGGCAGGCACCCTGTCACGCCCTGGGGCGTGCCCACGCTCGGGTACCGCACCCGTAAGAAACACAAGTCGTCCAATGCGTACATCGTCCGCGGCCGCAGGCGTGGCAAGGGGCGGCAGCGATGAGCGCTGCTCGAAAGGACTCCAGTCGATGAGCCGTTCTGCGAAAAAGGGACCGTGGGTCGAAGAGCGCCTGATGTCGCGCGTGGAAGCGATGAACGCATCGGGCACGAAGAAGATCCTGCGTACCTGGTCACGCGCCTCCACCGTCTTTCCCGAGATGGTGGGCCACACAATCGCCGTCCACGACGGTCGCAAGCACGTTCCCGTCTTTATCAGTGAGTCCATGGTGGGTCACCAGCTGGGAGAGTTCGCGCCCAGCCGTGTCTTCCGCGGCCACACCTCGGGCAAGGGCCGATGAGCCCCAAGCTGCCATCGCGGCGTTCCAAGGACGCCGCCGAGACCGACGCTCCCGAGACCGACGTCGCCAAGGCGCCGACTGAGGCAGCCGAGCAGTCCAGCGAGCCCGTCGCCGCCGAGCCGTCAACGACCGCTGAGCCCAAGGCCAAGGCGTCCAGTGCCAAGGCGGCTAAGCCCGAGGCCCAGACCGACGCCGACGCCGACGGCGAGGCCGCGGCCGAGGCGCCAAAGCCAAAGCGCACGCGCGCCAAATCCGCGCCGGCGGCCGAGCCCTCCGAGCAGGCCCCTGCGGCCAAGGCCAAGGCCGACGACAAAGCCAAGGCCGACGACAAAACCGAGCCCGACTCCGATCAGTCCGGCGAGTCTTCGGAGCAGACGGACAAGCCTGCTTCGGTGGCGCGGCGCTCCTCAGCTGCCCGCGGCGTTCCCGGGCAGGCTGCGCCCGTGGTGATGGCGCGGGCGCGCTACGTGCGCACCTCGCCGCGCAAGGCGCGCATGGTGTGCGGCCATCTCCGCGGCAAGTCGGTGCCCGAGGCCCGCGCGATGCTCGCGTACACGCAGCGTGGGGTGGCGCGCGACTGGAGTAAGCTGCTTGAGTCCGCTGTCGCAAACGCGGCGCACAACCACGAGCTTCCCGAGGACGATCTCGTTGTGCGCGAGGCATACGCCGACGCGGGCCCAACGATCAAGCGGTTTCGACCGCGTGCGCTGGGTCGGGCCACACCGATCCTCAAGCGCACGAGTCATCTGACCATCAAGCTGACCGTCGGCAGCTAGACGTCTGCCCAGGCACTCGACCACACACCCCACACAAGCAAGCCGAACACACAGATATGGGTCAAAAAGTTCATCCCGAGGGATTCCGCGTTGGTTACATCCATGACTGGCGCTCGCACTGGTTTAGCGAGCGCCATGTCGCGGAGTACCTGGCTGAGGACATCAAGGTCCGCCGTCACATCATCGACAAGCTCGCCCACGCCGGCCTCTCGGATATCACGATCAAGAAGAACGCCGCCGAGCTCGAAATCAACATTCACACGGCCCGTCCTGGCATTGTGATTGGCAAGTCAGGCGCGGAAGTCGATGCGCTCAGACGCGAGCTGCACCGCATGACCAACAAGCAGATCAAGGTCAACATCCTTGAGATCAAGCGCCCCGAGCTCGATGCCAAGCTCGTTGCGCAGTCGATCGCCGAACAGCTCCAAAATCGCGTGGCTTTCCGCAGGGCAATGAAGCGTGCGCTCACGAGCGCGATGCGCTCCGGTGCCAAGGGCGTCAAGGTCCAGGTTGCCGGGCGCCTGGGGGGAGCCGAGATGGCTCGCACGGAAAGCTATTCCGACGGCCGCGTGCCACTGCACACGATGCGTGCCGACATCGACTACGGCTTCTATGAGGCACGCACGACCTTCGGCAGGATCGGCGTCAAGTGCTGGATCAACAAGGGCGAAATCATGCCCGAGGGCTACACGGGTGGGGACCTGACCGACCTGGAGGCTCCGCCATCGAGCCGTAATGACCGTGACTCACGCGGCGGCGGTGATCGCGGCGGACGTTCACGGGGCCCCGGTGGCAACGATCGCGGTGGCTCTTCGCGACAGGGGCCAGGGGGCTCGCGCGGTTCCGGCTCACGCCCTCCACGCTCCCGCTCTGGTTCCGGACCCAGGCCTTCCGCCGAGAGCGCGCCGGGCGCAAGCAGTGCGCCCGCAAGTGCGCCCGCTGCCGAGGCGCCGGCGGCTCAAAGCACTGAGACTCAAGGAGCGCAGTGATGCTGCAGCCAAAGCGCACCAAGCACCGCAAACACCACCGTGGCCGTCGCGCGGGTCCCTCGCGCGGGCAGGTCACGGTGCAGTTCGGCGACTACGGGCTGAAGTCCCTGGAGGCCGGCTGGATTACCAACCGCCAGATCGAGGCTGCCCGTGTCGCGATGACGCGCAAGATCAAGCGCGGTGGCAAGGTGTGGATCAACATCTTTCCCGACAAGCCTGTGACCAAGAAGCCGGCCGAGACGCGCATGGGTTCCGGTAAGGGATCACCGGAGGGTTGGGTCGCCGTGGTCAAGCCCGGCCGCGTCATGTTCGAGCTCGCCGGTGTGCCCGAGCCCCTGGCACGCGACGCGATCCGTCTGGCCGCGCACAAGCTGCCAGTCAAGTGCAAATTCGTGATGCGCGAGGAACAGGCGGCCTGACATGAAAGCAAGAGAGATGCGCGACATGCCCGACCATGAGATCAAGGAGCAGATCGCAGACTTGCGCAAGGAACTGCTTGAGCTGCGTCTGTCCAATGCAACAGGACAGCTTGAGAACACGGCCCGCCTGCCACACACCCGCCAGCAGCTGGCGCGTACTTTGACGATCGCCCGGGAGCGCGCACGCGCGGCGGGCCTTAACGGTGGACAGGCACGGTAATGGCCGACGCCCCCCAGACACCCGACGACGCCGTGGACGAGAACGCAACCACCGACGCACCTCAGGCCGAGGCCGCGGCGCCCGAGCCCGAGGTGGCAGCCGGCGACGCCGAGACTGCAGTCGCTGAGGCACCCGCCGAGGAGCCGGCCGCCGAGGCCAAGGAGCCCGCTGCGGAGCCCGAGCCTGTCGCCGAGGAGCCGGCACCCGAGCCCGAGCCCGAGCCTGTGGCCGAGGAGCCGGCACCCGAGCCCGAGGAGCCGGCAGCCGCGCCGGCGCCGGCGCCGGCGTCAACCGAGCCTGTGGAGCAGTTGACGTCCAAGCAGCGCCGCCGCAGGGAGCGCTCGACCCACACGGGCTCCCCACGCGAGTCACGCTCGGCGGAGGAGCGCCATGCTGAGCGCGCTGCGGAACGGCTTACAAAGGCAAAGCACCGTCGCGCCACGCGCGCAAAGACCCGCAGTGGGGGTTCCAAGGCCAAGCCGGCTGAGGCGCCGGTTGCTGCGGTTGCACTTGAGCCCGCCACACGGGGTGCGCCGAAGGTGCGTCAGGGCGTGGTCGTATCGGACAAGCCCGACAAGACGATCACGGTACGCATCTCAAGTGTCCGCCAGCACCGGCGCTACGGCAAGATCGTGCGCAGCTCGCGCACGCTGCACGCCCACGATGACAACAACGAGGCGCGTGAGGGCGACGTGGTTTCGCTCGTCGAGAGCAGGCCGTTGTCGCGCACCAAGCGCTGGCGCCTGGCCGAGATCCTGGAGCGAGCACAGTGATTCAGTCAGAGACACGCCTGCGCGTGGCCGACAACACTGGCGCGCGCGAAATCCTTTGCATCCGCGTCAAGGGCGGATCGCGGCGCCGCTACGCACACATCGGCGACACGATTACAGCCACGGTCAAGGTTGCGAGCCCACAGGGCGCGGTCAAGAAGGGCGAGGTCGTGACCGCGGTGGTCGTGCGCACCCGCAAGTCGCTGGGACGTAGCGATGGCACGTACATCGCCTTCGACGACAACGCTGCAGTGATCATTGACGAGCAGAACAACCCGCGCGGTACCCGCGTCTTTGGACCGGTCGCCCGCGAGCTGCGCGACCGTAACTTCATGAAGATCATTTCGCTGGCCCCGGAGGTGCTGTGATGGCTTGCCAGCTGCTTACATGTCTGGGCTCATGACAAAAGCCAAGTCAACAGCCCGCAAGCAGTCGCACGCCATGCGCGTGCGCAAGGGCGACCAAGTGCAGGTCATATCCGGCAAGGACCGCGGCAAGAGCGGCCGCGTGATTCGGGTGAGCCCGCGCGATGAACGCGTTTACGTGGAGGGGCTGAACATGCTCAAGCGCCACACGCGTCCAACCCCGATCCCGGGCGCCCGTGAAGGCTCCACGATCGGCGGCGTGATCGAGCGCGAGGGCCCAATCCATGTTTCCAACGTGATGGCACTCGATCCCAAGGGCGGCAAGCCCACGCGCCTGGGCGTTACCCGCACTGCTGGCAAGCGCGTGCGCGTGTCCAAGAACTCCGGCGTCCCACTTGACTGATATGGCTGCTTCGCAGAAAAAGTCCGACAACGGCGCCGAGGTGCCAGTGGCCCGCCTGAAGACCCGTTACCTGGAGGAGATCCGCCCGGCGCTGATCGAGCACTTCGGCTACTCCTCGGTGATGCAGGCGCCCAAGATCGAGAAGGTCACGGTCAACGGTGGCGTCGGCGACATCAAGACGGATTCCAGCGCCGTGCGTGGCGCGCAGAACACGATCGCCGCAATCACGGGCCAGTTCCCGAGCATCCGGCGGGCGCGCAAGTCGATTGCTGCGTTCAAGGTTCGCGAGGGTATGCCCGTGGGTGTCGCTGTGTCGCTGCGCGGTGACCGTGGCTATGAGTTCTTGGATCGCCTGATGTCAATCGCGATCCCGCGCATCCGTGACTTCCGCGGGCTCAACCCGCGGTCTTTCGATGGGCGGGGCAACTACTCCATGGGTGTGCGCGAGCAGACGATTTTCCCTGAGGTCGACTACGGCACCGGTGCTGCGGTCCGGGGCATGGAGATCACGATCACAACCACTGCCAAGACCGATCCCGAGGCTTTTGCACTGCTGCAAGCGCTCGGTATGCCCTTTGCCCGCAATGGCCGGCCGCGCGAGTTGCAGCCCCTGGCCATTGGCGCTGACGGGCCTGGAGAGGGGACTTCCTGATGGCCAAGACATCGTTGCGTGTCAAGCAACTGCGCACACCGAAGTACAAGACACGGGGCTACACCCGCTGCACTCGTTGCGGACGGCCGCGCTCTGTGTACCGTCGCTTCGGCGTATGCCGTATCTGCCTGCGCGAGCTGGCCCATGTGGGCCAGATTCCGGGCATGACCAAGTCCTCCTGGTGATCTCTGCCCGAAACGAACTTGGTTTCGCCGGGGCAGCTTCACTGGTGACCTTTTTTAGCGAGGCTCAAACGCCATGACAATGACCGATCCGATAGCCGACTTTTTGACGCGTATCCGCAACGGGATTCACGCTGCTCATGAGACCGTGGAGTCTCCGTCGTCGAACCTCAAGGCGGAGGTGGCGCGCATCCTTGCCGAGCAGGGGTACATCGAGTCGTGGTCAGTGGCCCCGCGCGGCGAGGGCAAGACGGGCGACGTGATCGTGGTGCGCTTGAAGTACACCCGCGAGCGCCACCCCGCAATCTCAGGAATTCAGCGCGTCTCGCGTCCAGGCCAGCGCACATACGTCGACTCACACCACATCCCGAAGGTGCTTGGAGGCATGGGCACCACGATCATCTCGACTTCCCGCGGTGTCATGACAGGACACGAGGCGCGCAGTGCAGGCGTTGGCGGCGAGGTTCTGGCAAGGGTCTGGTAGGGCGATGTCACGAATTGGTAAAGCGCCCATCCCGGTGCCGGCGGGTGTGACCGTGGCCATCGACAGTGTCGAAGTTCACGTCAAGGGCCCCAAGGGCGAGCTTTCTGAGCGTATTCCGCGCGACATGACTGTCGTGCTCGAGGACGATCGCCTGCTCGTGACCCGTCCCACTGACCGCGACGAACACCGTGCACTGCATGGCTTGACGCGCACGCTTGTGGCAAACATGGTCACGGGCGTGACCGACGGTTTCGAGAAGCGTCTGGAAATCCAAGGCGTGGGCTACAGGGCACAGTTGAAAGGCAAGGACCTGGAGCTGGCGGTTGGCTACTCGCACTCTGTGCCAATCCCAGCGCCCGATGGGATCGAATTCGAAGTGCCCCAGCCCACGCGCGTGGTGGTCAAGGGCATTTCCAGACAACTTGTCGGTCAGACCGCTGCGGTGATCCGCAAGCAGCGTCCCGCTGAGCCCTACAAGGGCAAGGGGATTCGCTACGAAGGCGAGTACGTGGCGCGCAAGGTTGGTAAGCGGGCATGACAGTCCTGACCAAGCCACAACGCCGCTTGAAGCGGCGCCGGCGGGTGCGGGCGAAGGTCTCCGGCACCGCCGAGCGCCCTCGTATCTCCGTGTTCCGCTCAAACCGCGGGCTGTGCGCGCAGCTGATCGACGACCAGGCTGGTCGCACCGTGGTTGCAGTGAACTGGTTTGAGCCTGAGCTGCGAACGCTTGCTGTTGCCGAGCGCAGCGTGCGCGCGGGCAAGCTCCTGGCCGAGCGGGCCAAGCAGGCAGGCGTAACTGTTGCCGTGTTTGACCGCGGCGGCTACCCGTACCACGGCCATGTGCGCGCCTTCGCAGAAGCGATGCGCGAGTCCGGCATCACCATCTAAAGGTCAGGAAGCTACCCTCCGTGTCTATGTCAGAACGCTCAGTAAGCCCTGCCGGCCTCGATCTTTCCGAGCGCGTGGTCGAGATCAACCGCGTTGCCAAGGTCGTCAAGGGCGGTCGGCGGTTCTCCTTTACAGCGCTTGTCGTCGTGGGCGATGAACGCGAAGTGGTTGGCGTCGGTTATGGCAAGGCCACCGAGGTGCCCCTCGCTATTCAGAAGGGCGCTGAACGCGCCAAGAAGGATCTCTTCCGCGTACCCAAGCACGGCTCCACGATCACCCACCAGACCACTGGCGTGTTCGGGGCGGGACGGGTGC
>CAJCHW010000161.1 GCA_903970125.1 Chlamydiota bacterium | reverse complement strand
AGCTCCCGCCAGGAGATGCCCTCGGCGGCAAGCGCGGGAATGCCCATCCCCAGCGCTGCGGCGATCTCAACGGCTTGCAGCAGGATCCCGTAGGCGATGGCGCTCGCAGGTGACACGTTGTAGACACCGACAAGCACCGCTGCCACGGCGACCTGGAAGACGCCCACATTGGCGGGCGTCACGGGCAAGAGCGCTGTCAGGTTGACCGCAAAGAGCACCGCGGCGGCGCCGGCCAGATCGACCTGACCGGTGAGGCCGAAGGCGGCGAGCAGAAGCCAACAGCAAAGCCACTGGATCGCCCAGGCCACCAGTTGCAGCGCCAGCGCAAGCGGTGCCTGGCGCACGTTGGAGAACACGCGCATGCCGTAGCGCACGCGGCTTAGCGCTGCGCGCAGCTCGCGCGAGAAGTCGCCCACGCCGAGGGGCCGCCAGCAGGGCGCGCCGGGCACCACGACAGGGGCCACGAGCAGCACAAGGAGCACGGCGAAAGGAGTGACGGCGAGCACCACTAGAGGCGTGTCATCCCCCTGCAAGCCCTTCACGGTCGTGAGCGTCACGACGGCCAGGATTCCCACTGCAACGAGGTTCAAGAGCATCTGCGAGATCACAGTCCCGAGCACCACGGGCAGGGTCTCGCGCGTGCGGCCAAGCCGCCGCGACACGATCAGGGCGCGTGCGGGCTCGCCCATGCGCGCAGGCAAGGTCGCGGACATGAGCACGCCAATACATGTCGCGTGCAACACATCGCGAAGCCGCGCGCGACGCCACGTTGGCGCTGCGGCCAGAATCGCGTGCCACGCGAGCCCACGTACGAGCATGGCGCCACACATCAAGCCCAGCCCGGCGATCAAAAGCGATGGCTCCGACGCGGCGATGCTGGCGGCGATGTGCAGCGCACCCACGCTCACCAATCCGCCCGCGACCAGGCCGGCAGCCACGAGTGCACTCACGCCCAACGCGAGCCGCCGCAGCCGCCGGGGCACGCGGGCAACAGCCGAGGTCCTCGGCGCCATGGCAGCAACGTTGGCCGGTTGCGACGGTGGCCGGCCCGTGCGGTTGACCGCCTGCGGCGACTGCGAGGGCGAGGGCGAGGGCGAGGCTGCCAGCGCCAGTGCCGGCTCCGGCGCGAGAGCGAGCGCGGCAGTCGCATCAAGCGCAGTAGCCGCAGTAGCAGCCGCAGCCGCAGCCGCAGCGGGAGCAAGCGCGGGCGTGCTGTGCGCCTGCTTGTGTGCACTCGATGCACACTGCCGCACGCGCCCCTGGCGTGGCTCCAGATCGGCGCTCGCGAAGCCGTAGCGCACGGCGAGACGCCCGCGGCGACTGCGAGCGGTGCCAATGGACATGGCCCGCTCGTAACACTGCGCCACTTCACCGGCTACCTGGGGCCAGCCAAAGCGCTGCGCGCTCTGGTGCGCGGTTCGCGCCATGAGTGCACGCCTGTCGCTGTCCAGCGCCATGGCGCGCAGAGCCTGCCCGAGGGCCACTGGGTCATTCGGGGCCACAAGGGTGCCCTCGCGGCCGTCGCGCACGACGTCGCGGTAGCCGGGGATGTCCGATGCCACCACGGGCACGCCGGCGGCAAAAGCTTCCGTGAGCACCATGCCGAAGCTCTCGCCTCCAAGCGACGGCGCGCACAGCACATCGGCCTGCCGCAGCTCATCGATCTTGCTCTGCTCATCGACCTTGCCCAGCGCGCGCACACCGCGGTCCTCGAGCAACAGCGGCGCGACGTGCTCGGGGCCGGAGCCAACGAGGGTCAGCGTCGCGGGCACCTGCTCGCGCAGCGCCTCAAAGGCGCTCAACAGCACTGGTAGCCCCTTGCGTTCGACCGCCTGGCCGATGAACAGGATCCGCAGTGGGCGTGCCTGGGGGCTGGAGTCTGGCAGCTCGTCCTCGACATGCACCCCGTTGGGCACGATCGTGTAGCGGCCGCCGAAGAACCGGCGCGCAGTCCACGCCGCTGCCTCGGAGACTGCGATGCGGACGTGCAAATGGTTCATCCGTCGCGACGCCCCGAGCAGGTTTGCCACCCCGTTGGTCAGGACATTCTCGGAGTAGCTGTGGAAGGTGCCCACGAGGGGTAGGCCCTCTGTGCTGCACAGCGCATCCCAGCTGACCATGGGTGCGACGGGCTCGTGGATGTGCGCCACGTCATATCCCCCACGGCGCAGCTGCGTGCGGAGCGTGCGCACGGAGTGCAAGCTCGGGGCGAGGTTGGACACGGCACCGTTGGCGGGGACGCCGATCGTGCGGCCCAGCGATACGAAGCCCTCGGGGGGCTCCACATGGTGCGGGGCGGCCCCGTGGTGCAGCCTGCGTGCGAGCGCATCGTCGGGATCAAAGGGGGCGAGGATGTTCACCTCGTTGCCGTCCCGGCGCAGCTGTCCTGCAAGCGCATCGATGTGGCGTGTCACGCCGCCCGGATAGGTCCAGGAGTACGGCGACACGAGCGCGATTCGCACGCCCCAACTCTAACCCCTCCAGCGGCGCGGGCACGGACTCGCTGTCGCCTCAGTGGCGATCTTGAGCCGGATGCACCGAGCAGGGCTACCATCCGACCATGAGCCAGGATCAATCTCGCGCCAGAACTGGCCCCGTGCGCTTCGTCAAGTACACGTTCTTGGCGCTTGACCCGGCGTGGCGCAGGCTCGATTCCAGCCAGCGCTCACAGGACAAGCGCGAGTTCCTGGCGGCGTGCGAGGACTTCGCCGAGGACCACCTGCTGCAGTCGTTCTCGCTTGTAGGCACCCGCGCGGACGCCGAGTTGATGCTCGTGGTCGAGGCCGAAAACCTGGAGCGCATCCACGAGCTGCACGTTGTCCTTGCCCAGAGTGGCCTGATGAAGTGGGCGCGCACCCCGTACTCGTTTCTGGGCCTGCGCAAGGGCTCTGAGTACTCCGAAGACGTGCGCTATGTGGGGCGCGGCTTTCGCGGCAAGTACCTCTTCGTGTACCCCTTCGTGAAATCCCGCGAGTGGTACGGGTTGCCGGCTGAGGAGCGCTACCGCATCATGCAAGGGCACATCAGCGTGGGCCGCGAATACCCGACCGTTGACAACCACACGACTTACTGCTTCGGCTTGGACGACCAGGAGTTCGTGGTGGCCTTCGACACCGACGACCCCGCCACGTTCCTGGAGCTCGTCCAGCGCCTGCGGACCACGGAGGCGTCGCGCTATACGGTGCGCGACACCCCCTCGTTCACGTGCATTGCAGCCTCATTGCCACGCGCTCTGAACGCGCTCGACGGCGAGCCCATCCCGCTGCACGCGCCACTGCCTGTGGCGTGATGTCTGGGTTGTGGGCTCTCAAATGGCATGGCATGCGCGCGCGCGTGTGCGCGCGTACGCACGCGCGCGCGGCCATCGCAAATAGAACCCCCAACAGCACACGCCCCCTGCCATGCCCCCCAGCCCCGACGCCGACGCCAGCGCCCATCTGAGCGCCGCCGACCCGGTTCTGGCAGCGCTCATCGACGACGCCGGCGAGGCGCCGTTTGAGCGTCCTTCAGACCGCCCGGAGCGCGGCGAGCACTATGCGGCGCTCGTGCGCGCGATTGTCGGCCAGCAGCTGTCCACAAGCGCCGCCCGTGCGATCTGGGCGCGGCTGGTTGAGCACTTCGGTGGCCGGCCGCCAACGCCGTCGGAGGTTCTGTGCGCCGATCCCGAAGAGCTGCGCGCGGCCGCGGGCCTGTCCCGCGCCAAGGTGGGGTTTTTGCGCTCGCTTGCCGAACACGTCTCAAGCGGCCAGCTGGAGCTCGATCGCCTGCAGGAGCTCAGCGACGATCAGATCGTGGCGGAGCTGACGGCGGTGCACGGCATCGGCCCTTGGTCGGCGCAGATGTTTTTGATGTTCCAGCTTGAGCGCCCCGACGTGCTGCCGGCCGGGGATCTAGGCATCCGGCGGGCGATCGAACGCGCGTATGAACTCACGGAGTTGCCGGATGCGGCCACGATCACGGCGATCGCGCAGCCGTGGCGCCCGCACCGCACGCTTGCCTGCCGGTATCTGTGGCTCTCACTGGCAAACCAGCCAGCGTGAACCGGGAATCAGACCGCGGAGACGTGCTCCTCGTCAGCGACACGGAAGGACGAGCCGCAGCCGCACGCGGCGACCACGTTGGGGTTTGAGACCTTGAAGCCCGCGCCTTGGAGGCTTTCCTCGTAGTCGATCACAGAGCCGTCGACGTAGTTGAGGCTCTCGCCGTCGACCAGGAGCTTCAGCCCGTGGGTCTCAAAGACCACGTCGCGTTCGCGCTGCTCGTCAAATGCCAGCTGGTACTGAAAGCCAGAGCAACCGCCTCCACGAACACCGACACGCAGCCCCGCGAGGCTCACATCGGCCTGCTGGCCAGCCAAGAATTCGCGCACCTTCTCGGCACCCTTGTCCGTGATCGATACCACTGCTGGGGATTATAGGAGGCTGTGCGCTCGTGCACGCGCCAGGCACGCGCCAGTCGCCGCCGTGACCCCGCGACCTACTAAATTGGGGCTCTTGCTCACACCACTGCAAATCAAGGAACGCATCGAAGCGGCGATTCCGGGCGCACACGCCGAGGTCGAAGACTTCACAGGCGGGGGCGACCATTTCCGCGCCACAGTTACTGCGGCGGCGTTTGCGGGGCGCAGCCGCATCGAACAACATCGCCTGGTCTATGACATCTTCGACGGTGAGATCGGCGGTCCGATCCACGCGCTCTCGCTGAAGACGCAGGCCGATCGCGCGCCTGCGCCGGCAGCGG
>CAJCHW010000160.1 GCA_903970125.1 Chlamydiota bacterium | reverse complement strand
ATCATCGGCGACGCGCTGGTCAGGCTGCTGCGCTTCTGCGGCAACGAGGTGATCGCGCAAAACCACATTGGCGACTGGGGTACGCCGTTCGGGATGCTGATCGAGCACATGCTCGACGAGGGGCTAGCTCACGGCGTCGCGCCCGTCGCGCCCGCCGAGCCCGCCGAGCCCGCCGAGCCCGCCGCCGCCACCGGCCGCAGCCACTCGATCACCGACCTCAACGCGTTCTACCAGGCCGCCCACGCCAAGTTCCAGTCCGACGAGGGGTTCGCCGACCGCGCCCGCCGCCGCGTGGTGTCGCTGCAAGGGGGCGATGCTGAGACGCTGTCGCTGTGGGAGACGCTCGTGCGCGAGTCCGAGGCGCACTTCCGCGAGGCCTACGAGCATCTGGGCGTGCTGCTGACCGACTCCGACATCGCGGGCGAGAGCACCTACCAGGACCGGCTCGCCGAGGTCGCCGCTGAACTGGAGGACCGGGGCATCGCGGTCGAAAGCGACGGTGCGCTGTGCGTATTTCCTGAGGGGTTTCGTGGCCGCGATGGCGAGCCGCTGCCGCTGATCGTGCGCAAGGCCGACGGCGGATACGGCTACGACACGACAGATCTGGCCGCCCTGCGCCACCGCACGCGCGACCTCGGGGCGACAGAGCTCTTATACGTTGTGGGTGCGCCGCAGCGGCTGCACTTTGAGATGGTCTTTGCGGTTGCACGGGAGATGGGGTGGCTGGCAGACGACGAGCAGGCCCACCACATCTCCTTCGGCTCGGTGCTCGGCGAGGACCACAAGATGCTGCGCACGCGCAGCGGCGACCCGGTGCTTTTGTCGGAACTGATCACCGAGGCCGAGGATCGCGCGGCGGCGGTGCTCGCTGAGCGCGGCATGGAGGGAGGTGGCGGGCTCGCCCGCGCAATTGGGATTGGCGCGATCAAGTACGCAGACCTCGCAAGCGACCGCGAGAAGGACTACGTGTTCTCCTGGGAGCGGATGCTCGCGTTCGAGGGCAACACGTCTGTCTACCTGCAGTACGCAAACGCGCGCGCGCGCTCGGTGATGCGCCGTGCCGAGTCCGAGGCCGACGCCACGCCCGGCAGCCGGGGGTTGTCGGTGCAGCTGCGCGAGCCCGCCGAGCGCGAGCTGGCGTTGGCGCTGCTGCGGCTGCCGGCAGCGATCGCCGCCACGCTCGCCGATTACAGGCCACACAAGTTGTGCACCTACCTGCACGCGCTGGCGGTCAGCTACTCGGGTTTCTATGAGGCTTGCCCGATGCTCAACGCAGAGCCGGCGCTGCGCGCCTCAAGACTGGGCCTGTGCGCGCTGACCTCGCGCACGCTTGAACTCGGCCTGGCGCAGTTGGGCATCGAGGCGCCGGAGCGCCTCTCACCGCCGCCCGCGCGCACGCCCTGACCGCTCACAGGTCAAAGCGCGCCAGGTCCTGATCCAGACGCGCGATGTCGGCGGGACTCAGGGTGGGCCCGCCGTCGCCGGCCGCTTCACGCTGGGCGTCGCGTGCGCGGCGGCGCCACCGAGGAAGCGTCAGGACCAGGGCGATCATGGCCACGAGCACGACGACGGGAGGCACGACGTAGACGGCGAGGTCGAACCCGTGGGTGCTTGGGAGGCCGAGTACCGACTGGCCGTATTCGGCGACCATTGCGCGTTTGATCTGGGCTTCGGTGAGGTCGGCTGCCACCTCGCGCTTGATGAATGCGCGCTCGCGCGTGGCCTGAGGTGACTGGGCCTCGGGCAGCGGGATCTTGCAAGTCACGCACATGGCCTGCTTTTCGATTGCCGTGACGGACGCGTGCTCATGCGCCTGCCCGGGTGCGGCGGCGCCGAGCGACAGGGCCGTAGCGGCCGCGATCGCGATGGGGAGCCGTCGGCGGAACGTCATGCGCTCATTGTGCGCTGCTTGAGGCCGGTTCGCGTTGCGCCAGCGCGACCGCTTCGTTGATGAACCGGTTGTCGATTTCCCCGCGCGAGATCGCCATCACTCGCCCCTGCCGGTTGATTACAAAGCTCTCCGGCAGCGCCTCGGTGCCGTAGCTGTGGGCGAATTCGCCGGTGACGTCGCGCAGGTCCGGGAAGGTGAGGCGGTATTCGTGGACGAAGCCGTCGGAATCGGCTGCGGCGTCCTCGTAGGTGACGCCGAGGACAGTGGCGCCGTAGCGCGCCAGGCCCAGCTGGGCCTTCTCGACCAGACGGGCCTCGTGGTGGCACGGCGGACACCAGGAGGCCCAGAAGTTGAGCATCACCACGCGGCCACGGTAATCCGCGAGCGAGCGCTTGCCGGTCCCTGTAAGCACGGGCAGCATGTGGTTCGCTGAAGGCGCAAGCGGGTGGTGGCCTTCTGCGAGGTCCTGGTCAAGGGTGCGGTTTGAGCCGAGCGCGAGCACGCCGAAGACAAGCAGCGCCACGAGGGCGGCGCCGGCGAGCGAGACGAGCGCGGGCATGTAGGCGCGGCGGAGCAAAGGCACCGCCAAGGGTAGTCGTGGGGCCATAGAATGGGCGCATGCGTGCCCGTTAGGCGTGCGCGCGGCGGTAGCTCAGCTGGTAGAGCACGAGCTTCCCAAGCTCGGGGTCGCGGGTTCGATCCCCGTCCGCCGCTTTCAGGTACCAGAGCGATCTTTGGCTCTGCGGAGCCAGATCTGGGTTCATGGTTAGGGGAGGTTGGGAGGGTTAACGCGGACACTGCTCGCCGCCGTCGCCGCTCGCGAAGGTCCCGATACCGGTCGGACTGCTGATCGTGTCAGCGCAGCTGAGCGGTTCTCCAGTCCACACGTCGGGGAGCGGCGTCAGCTCTGTCCCGCGCGTGCCGACGCCGCGCTGAGTCGTGGCGGTGGCGACTAGGAAGTCGGAGCGACGACGCGTGTGCGATTGCGCCCGGCGGCCTTGGCTGCATAGAGCGCGCTGTCAGCGTTCAGTAGCGCGCTGCGTCGATCGCTGCCGAGTGCTGTAGCGCCGATGCTGACAGTCATCGTGCCGTCGCCCACCGCGACTATGGCCGCGCGAACTTGCTCTGCGACGTGGGCGGCATCGGCTTGTGTGCAGGCCGGCAGCAGGACGGTGAACTCGTCGCCGCCGATACGCGCAACAGTGTCGCCGGCGCGAACCGCGCCGCGGATCGCCTGCCCGAGCCGGACCAGTAGCGCGTCACCGGCGTCGTGGCCCTGGGCGTCGTTGATCGCCTTGAATTCGTCGACGTCGATCACGAGCAGCGCGCTGTCCTCCCCGTGGGCGCTCAGCTCGATCATGCGGTCCTCGAAAGCGCGGCGATTCGGCAGCGCAGTCAGCGGGTCGCGATAGGCGAGATACCGGTACTCGGCTGCCCGCCGTGCATAGCGCCGGGCGACCTCGCTCGCGGCCGCGATCTCAGCACCGAGAAGCTCGTCCTCCACGGCGCTCGCGGACGATGACGGCCGCGTCTCCCTGACGGTCGAGCGCAGCCGCACGATTGCCGGCGCCAGCTCCTGGGGTGGCGTGTGCAGCAGCGACTCGGCGATATCGAGCACGACGGCAGCGTCGCGCACCCACGGATAGGGCGCGTCGCGCCATTCGGGTGGCACACCACGACCGCCGAGCATGATCCGGCCCGCCGGGTGGCCGTCATGGCTAGCGACAATCGCCGCCGCCAGAGAGGGTGCGTCGTGCGTCCGCGTCGAGCTGAGGCCAACGACGGCCGGCATGTGCTCGGCGATGAACGTCCGCAGCGCAGCGGATGGGACATCCGCCCCGAGATAGAGCACCTCGAAGCCCGCGCCCTCAAGCACATCAGCGACCATCCGCAGACCCAGCACGTGCGTCTGACCCTCCACGGCTGCGAGTACGACACGCTCGCGGGAGCGCGGCGGCGCGATCTGCAGCGGCTCTTGGAGAGGCAGCAGCGCCCGATAGCTGAGACCCGTCGCGGCGTGCTCGTCAGCGACCGTTATCTCTCCCCGCTCCCACAACTCCCCGATCCGCCCCATCGCGGCCATGATCACGTCGACCTGGATCGTCGTTGGCGCGATACCCGCAACCAGTGCCTCCATGACGATTGCCTCCACCGCTGGCGCGTCAGCAGCGCACAACGCCGCGCAATACCGATCGCTGATCGCCGCGAGCCGACTGTCGGCTGCGCGCCGCGATTGTTTGCTCACCTGCTCAGACCCCCGCCAAGGCAAGACCGCGGCGCTCGGGCCCTGCACGCGACGGCGCGGCAGTGCGATGCAATAAATGCTCTCGGCGCCACAGGCAGCCTCCAGGTATCTAACCGGACCCATCAAGCCTAGCGGCGATAGGTGCTTTCAGCCGCACAGCAGGCCGGCAGACGCGAGTCGCAACAACGCTGAATCGATCTCGTCGACCGGGCGTGACAGCTCTGCGCCCAACGCGCGTCTGTCGCGCGTGCCGTCGAGCAGCACAAGCAACTCGGCGTCTCCGCTTGGCTCCAACGCGATGCTGGTGTGCAAAAGCGAGGAGACGACGCGGGCGCCACGAGCGCATTGGGCGCGCGCAAGCGGGCTGGCCACGGCGTGCTCGCCCGGGCGCGCAGCGAGCGTGCGCGGGCAGCTTTCAAGCAGCACCACGCGCGCGATGTGTGCCTCCAGCAGCACTCCGCGCAAGCGCGTTGCCACCAGCGCCACCGGTACCTGAACGCCTACCACCCGGCACGCGCCGTCAAGAAGGGTCGAAAAATCGAGCGCGGCGGGCCAGGCGTCCGACAGTGCGTTCATCGCGGCCACAACGAGTGGCTCTGACGTGCTCATCGAGTAGCCCTCAGCGGTCTCAAAGCGCTTAGTCGGTGGCGTCTGGGGTCGGTCGCCGGACCGACCCGCGTGAGCGTCCGCTTGCATCAATCGAGCCGGTGAAGAGACCGCGAGGTGCTTCAACTGGCCGTCGTCGAGCTCACGCTGTACCGGCGCGCCCGCGTGGCAAAGCAGCGTCTGGCGGAACATGCGGTTCTGAAGAAATCCAGGTATTGCTCGCGTATGAGCACGTTGTCGGGCAGACCCATCACCAGGCGCTCGACGCTGTCCGGCACGTCGCGCATCTGGCTCTCGAACAGGTCGGCCTCGGACAGAAATGCCAGCCGGTGGCGGGCCGCATGCTCGACGAATTCGTAGAAGTAAAAGGGGGTTGCGATCTTCGCGAGGTCGTCGTGCAACAGCAGCGCATCGCTGTAGCGCAGCATCCGCTGCATGTGCTCCCGTAACACTTGGGCGGAAGGGGAAGGGGAAGGCGCGTCGATCGCCACGATTGCCTGCATGAGCTCCTGTGCGGAGGCCAGCCGCGCGTGAGGGTCTTCGATGTCGCGGACGTGGTAAGCCAGGATGTCGCGCGCCATATCGCGCAGGTAGCTCCCCGGGTAGGCGTTGTAGCTGACATACGCGATCCCCGCATTCGCCAGATGGCGTCGCACGCCGGCCAAGAGCGCGACGCGTGCGTCGGCTGTAATCCACGAGTACACGCCGTGGGAGATGATGTAGTCAAAGCTCCCCACGTCCTCCGGCAGCGCCCGGATGTCAAGCTGGCGTAACTCGACGTTTCCCAGGCCGGCCGCGCGCGCCAGCTCCCCACCTCTCGCTATCGCCGCAGCAGAGGCATCGATCCCCAGGAGGCTCGCGCCCGGCAACGCTTGGGCCAGCGAGAGTAGGTTGGCGCCGTCCCCGCATCCCAGCTCGAGCACGCGCGCGCGCACCGCTGCAGCGGGCTGCAATCCGAACAGCCGCCCCACCGCCTCCAGCCGCGCGGGGTGGGTAGCCGGATAGGCGTAGCCCGGGTAGGCGAATTGCTCATACGCGTTTGTGCCGGCCGACGCCCGCTGCGTGCCGCTGTTGTGCTCCGCGTCAGTCAGCTCTCGGGCTGGATAGCGATGTCGTAGCTCTTGATGGAGGAGTCCTTGGTCTCTGGCGCAACAACCGTCTCATCGACCGAGCGGAAGTCGAACGTGACCTCCTCCAAGGGTGCGCCACTGTCCTTGCCGGCAGCGAGGCCATCGACGACCTTGGCCACAGCCACGTCGGTGAACTTGAACTCGAGATAGGCCTGCTCTTGGCCATGCACGGACTTCGCAAACTCCACGTCTGCACTGCTGATGTTTGTTCCAGACAAGGCAGCACGGAGCAGTTCCGGCGAGGCGGATTCCTCCCGTTTGGTGACTGTGAATGTCCCGATCGTCGGCTGCGCGCCGCGCGACCCGGCTCCGCCGGAGCCGGTGGTCGGGTTCTCCGCTCCGAGTGCAAAGGAGTCGAGCGCAATCTCACCTTTGAACTGCTTGACGGTGTCAGACCCCGTGATCTTGGGGTTCTTGAGAAATGTGTCGCCGGCGTGGGTTAGCCCAAAGTCGGTTTCCCCGAGCAGTGGCGCTCCCGCCGCCCCCTGCGCTCCCGCCGCCCCCTGCAGTCCCAGAAGTCCCTGCGGTCCAGTGGTGCCCTGCGGGCCGGTGGGCCCGCGCTGGTTCCAGGTGATCTTGGTTTCATCATCTCCACATTCCCGGTCCGGTTCCGACGGTTCGGGGTTTCCGACGGCGGCCGGCTTGCGCACCGCTGGCAGCCTTGGCAGGCTCGGGTCGATCACCCGCAGCTCTCCAGGCACCTCTGCTATGTCGTCAACTATGGCGCCTTCGTGGGCATGACAGGCGGTGATCGTCCCGTCGGTTCCCGGGATAGATCCGACCGCCACCGCCGCACCGGCGCCGAGCGCCACCGCGGTCGGAAGCGCCACCGGCAGCATCCTGCGCGAACGCCGCAGGCGCTGGGCCTCCTGAACTATGTGGTTGCCTCGTCCTGACTCATGTCAACGTGGACTCACAGGTAGCGGCGATGGCCGAACCGCTCGCGGCGCACGAGAGACCACCCGATCGTCGGCCAGATGATATGGGGCGCAGGGGCTTGCGGGTTGGCTACCCGGAAGCGATCTGACTTGCAGTCTGGCTGCTACCGACGGTGTAAGCAAGCGCCTCCCGCAAATACCCGGCCACAGCGTCAGCCCTTTGTGCCCCCAGCGCCTCGGGCGCCACAAACGCCACTCCCGTCGCCCGCTGCGAGCTGGAGCCAAGGCCCAAAGGCTCTGCTTCGGGCACAGCCCCGTCTGTCTGTAGCTCTGCCAAAAGCGCCTCCACCACGTCGGGGTCAAACTGCTTGCCGGCCTGGCGGCGAAGCTCTTGACAAGCGACCTCATGCCCCAAGCGCTTTCGATAACAGCGGTCTGTGGTCATCACCTCATAGGCGTCACAGACAGCCACGATGCGAGATCCCAACGGGATCTCTGTTTCTTTCAGTCCATCGGGATAGCCGTGCCCGTCCCAGCGCTCATGACTTGAGCGCACAACGCCTGAGATCAGCCGAAGCGCCGGTGAGGCCGACAGGATGCGCTCGCCCAAGACCGTGTGCTGCTGCATGAACTCCCACTCCGAAGCGTCAAGCGGGCTGGGCTTGTCAAGAATCGCATCGGGGATGCCGACCTTGCCGACATCGTGCAGTTCTGCTGCTCTGGCAAGCTCTGTGAGCTCCTGGCCGGTGAGCCCAAAGCGAAAACCCACGCGCCGGCACAGTCCCGCCACGCGGATTGAGTGATCCTGCAGAGCAGGCTGCTTTGCCTGCATGATCCGGATCAGCACATCGCGGGTCTGGTCGCCGACTGCCGAGGGGCGACCGCGCTTGAGCGTATACATGCGCTCGTCTGCCAGCTGCAAGGCGTAGTCAAGGTTTGTGGCCTCATGGGGTAGGAGCACCGCGCCATAGGAGGCGCCGACGGCGAAGTTTCCGCCGTGCTCCTCAAGCGAGGAGGCCACACGCTCGACAACGGTGCGGATCTGGGTGGGCTTTACAGCCAAAAGCGCGCAGAACTCATCGCCGCCGAGGCGATAGGCAGAGCCGATCGTCGCCGTCGCACTGGCAAGCTTTTCGCCCAGGCGCGCGAGCATGGCATCGCCGGCGAGATGGCCGAAGGTGTCGTTGTAGCCCTTGAAGCCGTCGAGGTCAAAGAGGATCAAGACCAGAGGCGTTGACTGCGACGCGGCCATCAGCCGCTCGTCGAGATCGGCGGCGAGCTTTCTGCGGTTGCCTAAGCCCGTCAGTGAATCGGTGAAGGCCTGCTCACGCAGAACCTGGTGGGCGACGATGTCAGCGGCCGCCTGGCGTCCGCGTTCTACCAGTCCGTGGATGACTGCGACCTCGTCCTCGCCAAAGGCTCGTCCTGAGCGCGCGACTGCAAGGGCGCCATGGGCCCAGCCGCCGACACCGGAAAAGCCGAAGGGAAGTGCAAGCGCCCAGGCATCGCCACGCTGGACCTGGCAGGACTGCTCTGTGGAGTCCGCCTGGGAGGCTGCGCTTCTGAGCGCGTCTGCAACTTCCGGCGTGGTGCCGACCTCAAGCTCCTTGGGGGTATGGGCGCCGCTCAAAGTCAAACGGCCGGCGTCTGCGTCCAAGGCCTCGACGGAGCCTCTGAGCACGATGTCTGTGAGCGCATCCAGATCAAGCTTTGCCGCCAGCGCGTCGCCGAGACGACCGACGGCGGTCTGCAGCCTTGCGCGCTCACGCGCGACCAGGTCAAGGCGCTTGTGTGCCTGCTCGATGCGGGCGCTGCGGTCGCGGCTGATCAGCACGAACAAGAGCATCAGCGGCACGATCAGGGCGACCGCGATGGGTTCGT
>CAJCHW010000159.1 GCA_903970125.1 Chlamydiota bacterium | reverse complement strand
CACGGGAGCCGCTGCCACCTTCCTGGACCCCTTCCTTTACTTCGAAGCGGTGGTCAGTTCGTCCACGTGTGCAAGCCACAACGTGGCGCTGCCGGCGCTGCACGCGGATCTGGCCAAGGAAAGCTCGACGCCGGCCCTCTCGTACATCGTTCCCGACCGCTGCGACGACGCGGCTCCCACGCCTTGTGCCCCGGGCCAGTCGGCGGGCCCGGCCGATGCCGAGCACTTCGCAAAGAAGGTGGTCGGCGAAATCCTGGCCTCGCAGGCGTATCGCAAGGACGGCCTTATCGTCATCACCACCGATCAGGCCCCCGCGACAGGCGAGTACGCGGACTCAAGCGCGTGTTGCGGGCAGCCCACGTTCCCGAACGTACCTGCGTCGGTGGGCGTTGGTGGCCTCGTGCGCGGCGGCGGGCAGGTCGGTGCGTTACTTCTGTCGCCGTTTGTCAAGGGCGGCGCGCTCGCGCAGAATCCCTACAACACGTTCTCGTTGCTGCGAACGATTGAGGACCTGTTTGGTCTGGCGCACCTCGGTTACGCTGCGCTGCCAGAAGTCAGTTCCTTCGCCCCCGCGCTGTTCACGGCGGCTGCGAGCCGGTCCTAGTTTCACAACCCGCCTAGGCAGCGAGCGGCTGCGCGCTGCCCGGGTTTGGTGATCGCGGGACGCGTGCCACACCGGCGAGGTCGTCGTAGTTGACGGCACTGCGCGTGTGGGCGTGGTTGAGCACCCACTCGAGCGCAAGCATGTGGCGTGGCTGCTCGACATCGGAGGGGTGCAAGTCCAAGCGCAGTACCGGTCCCGCCAACGCGGCGCCGGCGCGCACAAGCGTGGGCTCCACGGCGCGGCGGACGGCGCCCGCAGTGCCGATCGCGATTGGCGGGAACAGCAGCTCGCCGCGTCGCAACCAGGCGCCGTCTGCCGCTCCGCGCTGGGCGGGGTGGTGATGACCGGCGTGGGGTAGCGTCAACCCGGCGCCCAGCCCGGGCCCACGGCGAAGGTGCAGCAGCTCGGCCCACCAGCCAAAGCGCGCACTCACGATCTCGCGCAAAGCGGGGGTGTAGGCGTAGGAGGGGGCGACGAAGCCGCGCGGCTCGATGCCTGCCAGTTTGAGCACGCGCCGGCCGGATTCCACGGCGCGCCGGGTCTCGGCGACGTCCAGGCCGACGAACTCCGCCTCGTCGCGGCCGCGCACGCGCGCGGCGCGGAGGTCCGCGAGCGCCTTGCGCGAGCGGGAAGTGCGCCGTGAACGCATGTGGTGAAAGCCGTGCTGGGCGATGGCATCGCCGCGGCACTCGCGCTCACGCAGCCACGTCACCATTTCCGGCGAGCGCTCACCGAGCGGGTGAAGGTCGCGGGCGGGGATCACGAGCAGCGTCACGCGATCGACCCCGTGGTCGTTGAGCCAGTCGCGGATCACCGCGCAGCGCTCAAATGTCGCGGGCTCGATGTCGTGAATTGCCACTGCGATCGATCGCTGCAGCTCGCCCTTGGTGCGCCCAAAGCGTGGCGACGCGCTCATGCTGCCCATAGCGTTCATATTCGCCTGCAAATCCCCGCTTTTGTGACCACCTCGCGTCCAACTTGTGAAATCGTGGTCACGATTGCCGAGCGCTTGGCCCGCGATTGGGAACGATCGGCCCGCGGGGTGCGCTTGCGTGCGCCGTGCCAGCATCCCGCCCCGGTAAGCTCACGCGCTCGTGTTGACCGTGCTCGCAACGTCTGCGCTCAGCTATTTCCAGGCGATCGTGCTGGGCTTTCTGCAGGGGGTCACCGAGCTGTTCCCGATCTCGAGCCTGGGGCACACGGTGCTGTTCCCCACACTGTTCGGCTGGAACAAGCTCGTCGATGCCCAGTCTCAGTCAGAATCGTTCTGGCTTGCGTTTGTGGTGATGTTGCACGTGGGCAGCGCGCTGGGCCTGCTGGCGTACTACTGGCGGGAATGGGTAAAGATCATCAAGGCGTTCTTTGCCACTTTGCCGAAGCGCCGCGCGGAGACGGGCACTGAGCGCTTGGCTTGGTTGATCATCGTGGCGACGATCCCCGCGGGGATCGTGGGCCTGGCCTTTGAGCACGCGCTGCGCACGCTCACCGCCAAGCCGGAGGCGGCGGCGATCTTCCTCACGGTCAACGGCTTTCTGCTGCTCGCTGCGGAGCGTTTTCGCAGGCGTGCTGCGGGGCGTGAGTTGGCGGCGCGGGAGGGGGCAAAGCCGGACGGCGCACGCGCGCTTGATTCGCTTGAGTACCGCGAGGCTGCGGTTGTGGGCGTGGCCCAGTCGACGGCGCTGATCGCTGGCATCAGTCGCGACGGCGTGACCATGGGCGCGGGGTTGGCGCGGGGCCTTGACCACTCCGACTCGGCTCGCTTCGCCTTTCTGCTCGCGACCCCCGTGATCCTGGCGGCAGGCGTGGTCAAGCTGCCGGACCTGCTGGGCAATGGCGTCCGCGGCCAGGCGTTGGTGGCGTGCGCCGTGGCCGCTGTGACGGCGCTTTTCACGGTGGCGTTCCTGGTGCGCTACTTCAAGACTCAGACGCTGGTCCCGTTCGCGATCTACTGCCTGCTGTTCGGGCCGGCGATGATCATCTACACGGTCAGCTGAAGCAGCGGCCCAAAGCAGCGGCGT
Organism: Chlamydiota bacterium; assembly: GCA_903970125.1. GTDB lineage: Bacteria > Actinomycetota > Thermoleophilia > Solirubrobacterales > Solirubrobacteraceae > Palsa-744. Next base: position 546 of record CAJCHW010000159.1, on the reverse strand, counting down.
CAGTCGATCCCGCCGTGCAGCCCTTGGCGCGCGGGCGGGCGCCCGCCATCATGTCTAGGCAATGCGTCTGAAGAGGACCAAGTCCCCGGCGGGGATGCCGCAGAAGATGTTCGAAACCCGCAGCCAGTCATGGCAGGCGGCGGGCCTCAGCCACCAGATCGCCAAGGGTGCGGTGCGCAGGGCATATCGCCACGGTCTCGTGTTGCTCGGGGCGCTGGGCGGCGTGCTGGCGCTTTACGCGTGGCGTTACGCCGTGTTCGGGGTCGGCGGCAGAGCGTGCGAAAGAATCCACCCGGGGCATGCATGCACGAGCGACACGCCTGTCCGGCTGGCGGCAGCGGCGGCTCTGATCGTGATCAGCTGGCCGCTTGCGGTCAACATTGGCAGGGCGCTTGTGCCGATGCTGTTCCGTCGCTTAGAGCCGTCCACGGCGGGCACAATCGGGTTTCTGCTGCGGCTGGTCACGGTCGTCGTGGTCTTGCTCGTCGCGCTGGCGATTGCGGGGCTCAGCCTGGGCCAGCTGCTGGGCGTGGCGGGCGCCACGGC
>CAJCHW010000158.1 GCA_903970125.1 Chlamydiota bacterium | reverse complement strand
TCAGTCGTTTCATGTCACCGACGGTCACTGGGCACGCCCACGGCGTCGGCGCTTCGCCGTCGCCACTGTCGCCGTGGCCGATCCCTGTGCGCCAGTACGCGCGTGCGGCAGCATCGGCGATCTCGGCCACGTCGCGGCCGTAGTAGCGCGGGTGAGGGACGAAGTTCTGCAGGATCACCTCCTGCAGGTGCCCGTGGCGGGCATGGACGGTGGCCAGCGCAGCAAGCGAATCCATCCGCTCGGCCTCCGTCTCGCCGATCCCCACGAGGATTCCGGAGGTGAACGCGATCTTCAGCTCGCCCGCCGCTTCGATCGTCTGAAGACGCCGCAGCGGGTGTTTGGTGGGCGAGCCGGCATGCACCGTCTGCATCAGTCGCTCTGAGACGGACTCGAGCATCAGGCCCTGCGAGGCCGTGACCTCGCGCAGACGTCCAAGGTCTGTCCGGGACAGTGCACCGAGGTTGGTGTGCGGCAACAACCCGCGCTCCAGCGCCCGTTCGCAGGCCCACACGACGTATGCGGTGAAGTCCAGATGACCGTATGCGGCCAGTGACGCGGCCACCTCCGCGTTGACCTCGGGACGCTCGCCGGTGAGCACGAGCAGCTCCTTGACACCCGCCCCCGCGGCGCGATCGAGCAACGACTCGACCTCCGCGGGCGCATAGAGATGCGCGGTACGCGTCGCAAACGAGCAGTACTTGCAGTAGCACTGGCAGGTTCGCGACAGCGAGAGCGTGAGGTTGCGCGAATACGTGACGCGCCGGCGCATCCCCTATGTATAGCTCGCCGTGCCTATCCGGCCGGTCTGTCCGCCGCTGCCTTTAGCTTGCGGCCATGCCCAAGGACACACTTCAACGCGCAGTGGCTGAGGCAATCGGAGCTTTTACGCTCACCTTCATCGGCGCAGGCGCAGCTGCGGCCGCCTACACCGTCCACGACCCGTCGCTGATCGGCGTGGCCATCGCCAACGGACTCGCCATCGGCGTAATGGTGTGCGCGCTGGGGCATATCTCCGGCGGACACTTCAACCCTGCCGTCACGTTCGGCTTCGTTGTGGCGCGCAAGATCAAGCCGGCACTCGCGGGTGTCTACTGGGTTGCGCAGCTCGCCGGTGCCGCGCTTGCCGCGCTGCTGGTCAAGAGCGTGCTCCCGGGCAGTATCACGGAAGCCACAAAGCTCGGAGTGCCGGCGCTGGGCAACGGCGTGGGGCCGGGTTCGGGCATGGTCCTGGAGGCGATCCTGACCTTCTTTTTGGTGCTCGTGGTATTCGGCGCCGCTGTGGACACGCGGGGACCGTTCAACGCTGTGGCCGGTCTCGCGATCGGCATCACGATCGCCATCGACGTCCTCTTCGGCGGCCCCTTCACGGGCGCCGCGATGAACCCGTCGCGCGCATTCGGCCCACAGCTCGTCGGCGACCACTGGTCACACGGTTGGATTTGGTATGTCGGGCCCCTGCTCGGCGGCGCGGTCGCGGCGCTGCTCTACCAGTTTCTGTTTCTGCGTGCCGCAGAGCCCACGCCCGAGCCCGACCTGCCCGCCGGCTAGAACCGGGTTCATGAATCGGTCGGCGGTGTTGACGCTCGCACCCGTGGCGCGACGGCGCTGGCGCTTGGCGCTGACTCTGCTTGGCGCATGCGCACTGGCAGGCTGTGGCGGTGCTTCCAAGGGCCGGCCCACAGCCACTGTCATGCTCGATTTCACGCCCAACGGCGTGCATGCAGGCATCTACACAGCGGTCCACCGGGGCTTTGATCGCGCGGAAGGCGTGCGGCTGGACGTACAGCAGCCGTCGGCGTCAACCGACTCCGTGAAGTTGCTTTTGGCCGGCCGCGTGGACTTCGCCGTGGTCGACATCCACGATCTCGCGATCGCCGACGCCGAAGGTGACGGCCTGGTGGGCGTGCTCCCCGTTGTCGAGCGCCCACTGGCGGCCGTCATCGCCCAGCCGCAGTTTTCAAACCCGCGGCAGCTGGAAGGCAAGACCGTGGGCGTCACGGGCGTGGCATCGGACGAAGCAGTGCTCGACTCGGTGGTCGCAGGAGCTGGCGGCAACCCCAAGGCGCTGCACCGCGTCAACATCGGCTTTCAGGCCGTCGCGAGCATGCTCGCGCACCGTGTTGACGCTGTGACCGGGTTCTGGGATGTCGAGGGCGTGGCGCTCACCCGCGAGCTGCCAGGCACACGCGAGTTCCGCGTGACTGAATACGGGTCTCCGGACTACCCCGAGCTGGTGTTGTGCGTAACGCGCTCGGAGCTGACCCAACGCCCTGCATTCGTGGGCTCGGTGGTCGACGCGATCCGGCGCGGCTATGAAGCGACCGTGGCGGACCCGAAGGCGGCGGCGGCCGACATGCTCGATCAGGTGCCCGGCCTTGATCGCACCTCGCTTGAGGAACAACTTGCCGCCTTGCACGGAGCCTTCCAGGGCCCGCAGGGAAACGTCGGCGAACTCGACAGCCCGGAGTTGGCCACGTGGGCGCAATGGGAGGCCCGCTTCGGGATCGTGTCGGCGCCCCCTAATGTCAGCACCATGTTCGACACCACGTTCGCAGATGCCCACCTGTTCGGATGAGCCAAGCGCCAGCCCCGCCCGGCGCGGAGATCTACCTGGCGCGCCACGGGCGTACCGCCTATAACCACGAAAGGCGTTTCCAGGGTCAGCTGCCCGTGCCCCTGGACGACGAGGGCTTTGCTCAGGCGGCCACCCTCGCTGAGCAGGCCGTGACGACTGCAACCTTTGCGGTGATCTGGTGCAGCCCGCTGCTGCGGGCACGCCAGACTGCCGCGATCGTGGCCGATCGCCTCGGCCTCAAACCACGCGAGGATGCACGGCTGATGGAGACCGACGCGGGTGCCTGGACGGATCGCACCTTTGTCGAAGTGCAGGCGCAGGCGCCGGATGAGTTCGCACGCTTTTTGGCGCTCGACCCCACGTTCGCCTTTCCCGGCGGGGAGTCCTTTGCCGACCAGGCGCGCCGGGTCAACGAGGCGCTGGACGAGATCGCGCACGGGCCAACGCCGGCACTCGTGGTCTGCCACGGCGTCGTGATCCGGCTTGCGCTGGCGCGCCACCAGCCCCAGCAGCCGCCGCCGCGCATCGCCAATGCGGAGCTTGTCGCGTTGGGCGCCGGCGCTACTGCGCCCGCACCCGCGCCATCTCATCACGCACAGACTGCGGACGTCCCCACATCTGCGTGACCTCAACGCGGCCGGAGCGCACCTCGCGCAGAACCAGCTCGCCCCCGATCTCAGCCTCGTCGAGCATACGCAGTGCGCAGTGGACCGCCTCGGGCGCGGCGGCGTGACCGAAACGGTGAGCAACAATCAAATGCCAGTGCCAGTCGTGGTGAGAGTACGGCTGGGCGTTGCACGTCACCAGCAGGCTCGCCGCGTCGACGTAGCGTGACTCGTCGGCGATGCGCAGGTCGAACTCCAGGTCCGTCCAGTCGTCGGGCAGCGAGTCCACGACCTCCTGGAAGAAATCGGCGAGAGCCATGACTAGGAAGCCTAGCGAGACGGCACGGCACGGCTATGCTCGAAGCGTGAGCGCCCCCTCCGAGGTCGCCGACGACACAGCGCAAGCAGCCGTATCTGCCCCGGCATACTGGGCACTGAAGGACCGATGCGCCGTGGTCGATCGCTCCGAGCGCGGCAAGCTTGCGCTCACAGGCGCAGGCGCACTCGAGTTCCTCAACGGCCAGGTGACCAACGAGGTGGCTGCACTTACGCCCGGTGACGGGTGCTACGCGGCCTTTCTGACGCACAAGGGCAAGATGCTCGGGGACGTGCGCGTGCTCGCGACTGGCAGCGAGGTGCTGCTGGACACCGAGCGCGTGGCGCTGCAAGCGCTGTTTGACATGATCCGGCGCTTCAAGCTGGGCTATGAGGTCGAGCTGCACAAACGCACGCTGGAGAGCCACCTGTTCTCCCTGCTTGGCCCGCGCGCGCGCGCGGTCGTGGCGGCAGCCACCGGCCAGGACGCGCTGACGCTCGGCGACTCAGAGCATGCCCACGTCCCTGCCACGATTGCCAGGCGCCCCGTGCGCCTCATCAACACCGACGCAGGCGGCGTTGACGTGCTCATGAACGCAGACGACGGGACGGCCGTGTGGGCGGCGCTCGTCGCGGCCGGGGCCAACGCCGCGACGAGCGCCGATGCCGAGATCGTGCGCGTGGAGCGCGGTATCCCGCGCTATGGATCCGACATGGACGACAACACGATCCCGCAGGAGGCCGCCATCAACGAGCGCGCGGTGAGCTTCACCAAGGGCTGCTATGTGGGCCAGGAGACCGTGGCGCGCCTCTTTTACCGCGGCAAGCCCAACCGCCACCTGCGGGGACTGCGGCTCAGCAAGCCAGTGGCGGTTGGCGCCGAGGTCGCCTTCGGCGACCGGGTCGTCGGCTCGCTTTCAAGCTCGGTCGATTCGCCCGCGCTGGGGCCGATCGGCCTCGCGCTGATACGCCGCGAGGTCGAGCCCGGAGCCACCGTGACCGTGGGCACCGACGGCGCCAGCGCAGAAGTGCTCACGCTCCCGTTCTGACGCGCCTGGAGTCTTGCTGTGGCAGCGCCAACGCGCGCCACAGCCTCGCTTAAGTAGGATTGCGGCTCCCGCACCAAAAGCTCCAGTCGCGGGTCTGACCGAGACCATGGCCATCGATACCCAACAAATCTCCGAGGTGTCCGTCCAGCCGGGCGAGCTGCCTGAGCGGATGACCGCGTGGGTGATCCGCGAGGACCGCTTCGGCGAGCCCAAGGACGCCTTCGAGATCGAGCACATCGAGGTGCCGGAGCCCGGCGCGCTCGAGGTGATCGTGCGGGTGATGGCTGCCGGAGTCAACTACAACAACGTCTGGGCGGCGCTTGGCAAGCCGGTCTCGGTGATGCGCTACGGCGACCATCCGGAGTACGGACACCACATCGGCGGCTCCGATGCGTCCGGGATCGTCTGGAAGGTCGGCCCGGGCGTCACCCGCTGGAAGGTCGGCGATGAGGTCGTGGTGCACTGCAACCAGGCCTCCTACGAGGACCCGGAGGTACACGGCCTCGACCCCATGGCCGCCCCGTCCCAGAGGATCTGGGGCTATGAGACCACCTGGGGCTCGTTCGCGCAGTTCACCAAGGTCCAAGCCCAACAGCTTCTTCCCAAGCCGGCTGCGTTGACCTGGGAGGAGGCCGCCTCCTACGGCCTTGTCTACTTCACCGCGTACCGCATGCTGCTCACGCGCTGCAACCTGCAGGCCGGCCAGAAGGTGCTGATCTGGGGCGCTGCCGGCGGCCTGGGCGTGTTCGCGACGCAGCTCTGTGCGCTTGCGGGGGCAGAGTGCGTGGGCGTCGTCTCCTCGGCCGAGAAGGGCGAGCTGGTCAAGCGGCTGGGTGCGGTCGACTACATCGACCGCGGCGAGTTCGCCGGCATGATGAAGAAGGGCGGCGAGAGCGAGGACGAGGAGAACGCGCGCTTCAAGGTCACCCGCGCGTTTGCCAAGCGCGTCAAGGAGATCCTCGGCGACTCCCCGGACATCGTCTTTGAGCACGTCGGCAAGGCGACCTTCCCGACGTCGGTGTTCACGGTCAAGACGTTCGGCAAGGTCGTCATCTGTGCCGGCACCACAGGCATCGACGTCGACTTCAACGTCGCCTACCTGTGGATGCGCCAGAAGGAGATCATCGGCTCGCACTTCGCCAACGCCTACGAGTGCACGAAGGCCAACGAGCTGATCGACAGTGGACAGATCCGCCCCGTGCTCTGGCGCACGCTCGGCTTCGACGGTGTCGCAGAAGCCCATCAGCTGATGCTCGAAAACAAGCACCTGGGCAAGATCTCGATCCTCGTGGGTGCCGAGTCCGAGGGGCTTGGCAAGACCGCCGAGGGACCCGGTGCCATCTACGCCGAGGTCGGCGGCTGATGGCCGAGACGATGGTGGTCCCGTGGTACGCCACGGGCTTCCGCGCCGACGCCTTTGAGACTGCGCTCAACCGCGCCGCCGCGGTCGCGATGCGCTACAACGCCGGCTCCTACGCGGTGTACCGCTCCTCCGATGACCTCTACCGCTTTCAGCAGCTTGCGGAGTTCTCCGACCACCACGACTGGGTGCGCTACTGGGAAGGCCCCGAGATGGTGGCGTTCCGCGCGACCCACTCCGGCTGGTACCAGGTGCCCGTGCTCTACGCCTCCTGGCAGTGCACGGCATCGGGTCGTCTTGACCCGGCCGTTGCGGCTTCGCTTGGCACCGCGGGTAACGGCCATGCGGTCGCTGCGCACAACGGCGGCTCCGATGCCGACGTTGACGCCGAGACCGAGTCCGAGTCGGCCTAACCGCGAGTCGGCCTAACCGCCGCCCGTCACGCGCCGGTCAGCCCTGCTCCAGCGGCGCCATCGTCAGGCCCGCCGACTTCAGCTGCTCCCAGAAATGCTCGGCGATCTCGCGCATGCCGCTGTAGACGATCGCCTGCCCGCTTGAATGGATGCGGTTGGCCAGCTCGTAGCCGCGATCCAGTGTGACCCCGGGAATGAACCGGGCCAGCGTGCGCGCCACGTGATCAAAGGTGTTGTGGTCGTCGTTGCGCACGATCACCCGCCAGTGCCCCCCCAGCCCGGAGTCGGGACCAGCTGTGCAGGGCTTCTCGAGCGTGTCAGGCATGCCCCTGATAAGGATAGATCGCCTCAACTCCCCGTACAATGGCCCTATGAGCAGCGACGGCGCTCCCCGTCTGCCTGCGCGCGACCGGCCGTGGGTGATGCGCACCTACGCCGGTCACACGACGGCAAAGGCCTCCAACGAGCTTTACCGACGCAACCTGGCCAAAGGTCAGACGGGGCTGTCCGTGGCCTTTGACCTGCCCACGCAGACCGGGTATGACCCCGACCACGAGCTTTCCCGCGGCGAGGTGGGCAAGGTTGGCGTGTCGATCTCCCACCGCGGTGACATGGCCGCGCTGATGGCCGACATCCCGCTGGGCGAGATGAATACGTCGATGACGATCAACGCGACCGCGGCGTGGCTGCTGGCCCTGTACATAGTGACCGCGGAGTCCCAGGGGGTCAACCAGGACCAACTCCAGGGCACCACCCAGAACGACATCATCAAGGAGTTTCTGGCACGCGGGACATACGCCTTTCCCCCCGGTCCCTCAATGCGCCTGACTGCGGACACGATCGCGTACACCGTCGAGCACGTGCCCAAGTGGAACCCGATCAACATCTGCTCCTACCACTTGCAGGAGGCCGGCGCGACCCCCGTGCAGGAGATCGCGTACTCCATGAGCAACGCGATCGCGGTTCTGGACGCAGTGCGGGATCGACTGGCCTCGCTGCCGGACGGCGGCGGCGAGTCGGCCATGGGTCAGGTGTTCGGGCGCGTCTCGTTCTTTGTCAACGCCGGCCTGCGCTTTATCGAGGAGCACGCCAAGCTGCGGGCCATGGGCATCCTCTGGGAAGAGCTCGGCCGCGAGCGCTACGGCGTCACCGACGAGCGGCTGCTGCGTTTCCGCTATGGCGTGCAGGTGAACTCGCTCGGGCTGACCGAGGTCCAGCCGGAGAACAACGTGCAGCGCATCGTGTTGGAGGCACTGGCCGTGACCCTGGGTCGCAACGCCCGTGCCCGCGCAATTCAGCTGCCGGCATGGAATGAGGCGCTGGGCTTGCCGCGCCCGTGGGACCAGCAATGGTCGCTGCGAATCCAGCAGGTGCTCGCGTATGAGACGGACGTCCTCGATTACCCCGACATCTTCGAGGGATCAAAGGTCATGGATGGTCTTGTGGCGCAACTGCTCGACGGGGCGCGCGCCGAGATGGCGGTGGTGTCCGAGCACGGCGGTGCGGTGGCCGCGGTGCCCTACATGAAATCCGGCCTGGTGGAGTCAAACCGCGAGCGGCTGCGGCGGATCGAGTCGGGCACGCAGATCGTGGTCGGGCAGAACCACTTCGCCGAGACCGAGGCATCGCCGCTCACTGCCGACGCCGACGGTGGGATCCTCGTGGTCGACCCCGAGCTTGAGGCCCAGCAGATCGAGGCCGTGCAGGCTTGGCGGGCCGACCGCGACGAGGCCGCAGTCAAACAGGCGCTCGGTCAGCTCGCGCGCGTCGCGGCCGACGAGAACAGCCAGGAGAACCTGATGGTGCCAACAATCGCAGCGGCGCGCGCGGGGGCGACGACAGGTGAGTGGGCGGCCACATTGCGCGATGTCTTTGGCTCCTACCGCGGCCCCACGGGCGTCTCCGACGCCGCTGCCACGGGCCCTGCAGCCGCTGGGCCCACCGCGAACGGCGAGGTGATTCCGGGCGACGGGGCAAGCGCCGATGCGCTCGCGGCCGAGCTTGAGCAGCTGCGCGAGCAGGTTGCAAGCCTGACCGAGCGCCTGGGGCGCCGGCCAAAGATGCTCGTGGGCAAACCGGGCTTGGACGGGCACTCAAACGGCGCCGAGCAGATCGCAGTGGCTGCACGCGACTGCGGCCTCGATGTGGTCTACGAAGGTATCCGGCTCACTCCCAGCCAGATCGCCGCCACGGCACTGCAGGAGGGGGTCCACGTGATCGGGCTGTCGATCCTGTCGGGCTCGCATCGCGAGCTCATCCCACTGGTGATGGACGCGCTGCGCGATGTCGGGGTCAGTGCGCCTGTGGTCGTCGGCGGCATCATCCCGGAGCGCGATGTCGAGCTGCTCAAGCGCGCCGGCGTCGCTGCGGTCTACACACCGAAGGACTTCGACATCACGCGCGTCATGCGCGAGGTCGTAGGGCTGGTCGCAGATACGATCGGCGACGGCCCGGTCGCAAACGGCAACGGGCACGCCCATCCCTCAGCGGTGACCACCTCCCCGCTTTCGGCGTGAGCGTCACCACCTCGCCGAGCTCCGGCAGAAGCCGTCCGACCCGCGCCACCGACGGCGCCGAGGTCGGCAGGCGGCTGCGCGAAGGGGACGTGAGCGCGGCACCGGCAACGCTGAACATCCTTGAAAGCCGGGCCACGGGCGACCGCGACCGCGCTGTGGCGCTGCTGCACGAGGTCTCGCCGCAGGCGCTCGGGCACGAGCCGCGGGGCCACATCATCGGCGTCACCGGGCCACCCGGAGCCGGCAAGTCCACGCTGCTTGCGGCGCTCGTGCGCCAGTTGCGCGACAACGGCTATGGAGTGGATCTGGCCGGCAACGCGTCGCAGCCGACCCGTTCGCAGGCCGTGATCGCTGTGGACCCGAGCTCGCGACGCTCGGGCGGGGCGCTGCTGGGCGACCGCGTGCGCATCCAGCTGGAACAGCCGGATCCAAATGTATTCATCCGCTCAAGCGCAGCCGGCGATCGCCATGGCGGGCTGGCAAGGGGCACGCGCACGGCCGCCGAAGCGCTGGCGGCGGCGTTTGAGGTGGTGATCCTTGAGACCGTGGGCGTGGGCCAGGGAGAGACCGAGGTCGCCGACGTGGCGGACACGGTCGTCGTGGTTGTGCAACCAGGCGGCGGCGACGTGCTCCAGTTTCTGAAGTCGGGGATCATGGAGATCCCGGACATCCTGGTCGTCACCAAGGCGGATATCGGCCCATTGGCAACCCGCACCGCCCGCGAGTTGCGCGCTGCGCTGCGCGTGCTTGGTGCAGGCCACGACAGCCACGACGCGCCCCCCAGCGTCGTGGCGGTCTCCTCGCTGCAGCCGCCCGCCGGTGTCGATGATCTGGTCGCTGCGCTGGGAGCGCGCTGGCAGGCGCTCAACGCCGACGGTGGGCGCGCGCTGAAGGCGCGCCGCCTCCAAACCCGCCGCGCGGGAGCGCTGACGGACTTCACTGTCGAGCACGGTGAGCACGGGCTGCGCGCGCTCGGTGGCCGCCGCGAGGTCGAGCGTTTCCTGGCAGCGCAAGCGCCCGAGCTGGGGGTGGCCGAGCTCGTTGCAAAGCTCGACGCACGTATGCCCGGCGAGCGCTCCGATAACGTCTTGCAATAGCCTCACCATCGGTAGCGTCCACGAGCCCGGAGGTAACCCATGCGTCACGCACACGATCTGATCCACCGCCACGACTTGCGCCGGATCTGCACGGCGCTGGCAGTCGTCGCGACAAGTCTTGCCGTCGGCGCGCTGCCTGCGATGTCCGTCTCGACCGCGCTTGCGGCCGGTAAGTCAAAGCACCACTCAAAGCACGTCAAGTGCAAGAAGGGCTTTGTCCTAAAGCACGGGCGTTGCGTCACGTACCAAACGGCGTGCTACACCGAATGCCCCGCGACACGCTCCTAGGGGCCGTCACGCCGGAGCCCATCCAAGCACCCAGGCCGACTCCGGCAACCTCTTAGAATGACCCCCATGGAGGGTCCCGTCCCGCAGACCGCCGCCAAGAGCTGGCTGCGTTGCTACCGCTGCTGGTCGCAGAACCTCGAGGTCCAGGTGCACTACGAGGGTGTGCACAAGATCGACCCGGACAGTGGCGAGCGCGCCGAGGTCGTCGACGAGCTCCAGGAGGCGGTGGTGCAATGCATGGACTGCATGCACGACCAGCCCCATCTCGGCTTTCGCGACGGTCGCGTGGAGCCGGTCGAGGATCGCTGGGAGCGGATGGTGGCAGGCACCCCGTGGGTCGCATCCTGCACCGTGCGCGTCGACGGCGACGAGGTGGAGACATGCTCAGGGCCGGAAGCCGGCGATGCGCTCTCCTACGCGGCGTTCGGCGAGCACGGCGTGCGCGAGTTCTTCACGCACGTGCGCTTTCACAAGCACGAGCCCGACGAAGCGGTCACGGTGCACCTGCTGGTCGAGCTCTACGCGCGATCCGGCGAGGAGGCCAGCGATGTGCTCGAAGCATCCTCGCGTGGCGAGCTGACGATCACCTCGCTGGCCGAGGAGTCACGCCCGCCGGCCGCCACGGGCGAAGCGCACGCCCACGGCGAAGACCAGTAGCAGTAGCCAGCCGCTACGACTGCTGGGCTCGGCGCCCGCCAGACACACGCCCCGCCCAGGGGGATGTGTGGGGATGCCCGACTCCGCTAAAGCTGGTCGGCGAGCCGGTCCAG
>CAJCHW010000157.1 GCA_903970125.1 Chlamydiota bacterium | reverse complement strand
AGCCGCGCCCCCACCGAGTTGACGTTCCACGTGGCGAGACGGAGCATGGCCGCCGCGCGACGCTACCAGACGCCTTGCGGGGGCGCTCGGGCGGCGCCGCAGGGCCGCTGAGACAGGGACGGCCGGGCACTAGGGGCGCCTTCGCACGCGCGCACTCGACGGCGTCGGTTAGGAACTTGTTGGGCCCTGTTTGAAATCCGCCCGAAGTGGGTAAAAAGGCCTAGTCCAATCGCAGGAGTGAGGCCTGCGGTCGGCCCATGGAGGGGACGCATGGCGAGTTGAGGAATGCTCGCTCTGGAGGAGGAGCGCGAAGGGCCGGCCCTTGGCCGGCCCTTCCATTTTGGGGCGGCGCGTCCTAGTGGGTCGGCGAATCGTGTGTGGTCCAGGCGATCGCCGCCGCCTGCGAGCGTTCGCTGACGCCCAGGTGCCTGTAGGTGTTCTCCAGGTGCTTCTGGACCGTGCGCGGGGCGATACCAAGCTCGCGCGCTGCGTCGCGGTCTGACCTGCCCATTGCGACCAAGCGCAGGACGTTGGCCTGGCGCGGCGTCAGTCCCAGCGCCGTGAGGTCGTCCAGCTGTATGCCCCGCCCGGCGGCGGTCAGGCTGGTGTGCTCGACGGCGTTGCGGTAGGCCTGGATCAGGTACGGGCGGGCGAGGTTCAGCAGGTCACGGTCGGCGGCCGTGAAGTCGCGGGCGCCGCGGCTGAGGGCCACGCCGAGGAAGCGTTTTGCGCTGCCGGGGACGGTGAACGCGATCTGGTACTCGACCCCCATGGGCCCGTACACCTCGCGATAGATCGGCAGGCGATGGAGCTGTCGCCGCGTGATCACGTCGGAGATGCGCACCGCGCGACCGTCACCGGTCTGCGCGTACCGTGCCACGAGTGGGTCTTCGGCGGCATGGCGGGCGAAGGCCATATGCAGATGCTCCGGTACCTCGGGGTCTGAGATGGAGATCGTGTGCGGCAGTTCGGGAGGCACCTCGTTCATCGCCACCATGTCCGTCGGCACAGCCCCGCGCAGCGCCACGACGAGTCCCTTGCAGAGCTCGTCGAGATCCAGCAGGCCCATGATCTGCCCGACGAGGTCCAGAACGCGCTGGTGGGGTAGGCGAGGCACGCCTTGTAGGGTACGCGGAGGGCCCTGTGGGCGCGTGGCGACTACGCTGTCAACACGTAGTAGCTGTTCGGGCCGGCCACCAAGAACCCCGATGTTCAAGGGCTATTTGAGGGAGCAATGAGGGCTCCGCGTCCGGCACGGGTCGATCCGCATAAATTCGCGACGCCCCCTCGAAAGGGCGCCAGCGGACTGATAGCGTCGGCGGTCCTCACTGCGGCGCGCCACGACGGGCGCCGTCCTCACTCGACCCCAACGACGCCGCCCCGGGCTGTCACCCCTCAACGGAATAGGAGTCCCATGACACGGATGCGGTCCGCACTCATCGTCCCACTCGCTCTCGCCACGTTTGGCGTATCGGCCGCCGCGGCCCAGGCCTGCACCGACAGCTGGCAAGGCGGCAGCGGCAGCTACAACGAAGCCAGCCACTGGAGCGCGGGATACGTTCCCAAGGGCGAACCCGGCGAATCGGTCTGTATCACCGAATCGGGCAGCTACACGGTTACCCTCGGCGGCCACGTCGACTCGCAGGGCTCACCCGAATCGATCACCGTAGGGGGAAGCTCTGGCACCCAGACGTTCGATGAGATCGGCGAAAGCTGGATCGGCTCAAACAACGAGACCTCGAACTTCACCACGCTGGGCGCAAAGGAAAAGATCTCCTTTGGCCCGCACACCAAGCTCATCCTCGACACGACCGGCGGCGGCACGCGCTATCAGAGCGGTGAATCGCTCGGGGCCAGCGCCGACATCGAAACCCCGACCTTCGAAGACTCCGGAGAAATCCTCGTCGAGAACAGTGATCCGCAGTGGCCGACCCACTTCTACGTGTTCGCGTGGAACCTCAACAGCGGTTCAAGCCTCGACGTGGAATCGGGCCTTGCCGAAGTGGCCGACCAGTTCACCTGGACGGGAACCAACAAGGGCACGATCACGGTGCACTCGGGCGCCTCCTTGAGACTTGCTCCAGGCGGCACCGGGGCCCATGCAACCTTGACAAACGAAGGGCCCGTCTCAAACCAGGGCACGATCAAGGTCTACGAAGGGGAATGGATCCAGAAGGGCGGCGCGCTGACGGGCAATCCCGTGGTGGTAGAAGGCGGAGGATCGGCCGCAACGCTCAACGACAGCGCCGGCACCGGCGCGTTCGAACTGCCCAAAGGTGACAATCTGATCGGGACAATCCCCCCCGGACAGACGGTGACCGCCACCGATCGCATTGTCAACGAAATCACCGGCTTGGGTCTAGGCGAAAAAACCTTGATCAACGAAGGCAAGCTCGTGTTCGAAGGCCCCGGCGAAGCCTCAAGCCAAGGGCAGCTGGAAGTCGGCCATGGTGGGATCGCCAACAAGGGTGTGATTGACGCCTCCTCCGGCAACAAGCGTCGCGTGGACCTTGGGATTGGTATCCAGAATGAACCTGGCGGAGTTCTCGACGTCACCGGCGGGCGCCTGGAATTCGATGGGTACTCGTCGATGAAAAATCGCGGTCTGATCAAGATCGCGCCGGGGGCGGTCTTCGGCATGACCCAGGGGGCACCGGTTACCAACGAAGCGGCCGGGACGATCTCACCGGAAATCGCGAGCGCGACGAGCTTCGGCAAGGTGGACCTCGCAAGCGCATGCTGCGCGGGTGGCAGTAAGTTCATGGCCGGCGGTACGGTCGCGCCCGTGCTGACCGGCGGCTTTGTGCCGGCCAAGGGCGCCGAGTTCGACGTCTTCGAACTCAACGGGGGCTCGTTCGAAGGCACTTTTGGCGCCGTAAGCAACGGATTCAGCGCCGACTACTCCCACAAGCAATCAGGCTACGTTGGTCTCGTCTACGGCACGGCCGCGGCCACCGGCGGCGGCGGGGGTTCAACAACCCCGACCACAAGCCATCCGACCACCGGGACCAAGGCTGCACCGCCGGGGCCGATCGTGATCGAGCACGTCACGGCGTCATCACACGGGTTGGAAGTGACGATCAAGGCGTCCAAGGCGGGCACGGTCACGATCTCGGGGAGCGGTCTCGATAAGACCGTCGTGAGGGTCAAGGCGGGGACGCGCAAGATCAAGGTCGGCTTCTCTCGGAGTGGCCACGGGGAGTGGTCGCACCACAAGACGATCAAGGTCCAGGCGAGCCTTAAGGTGGGGAAGCAGAGTTACGGCACGTCCAAGTCGGTCAAGTTGTAGGTGGCCGTGGGCAAGCCACGAGCACTGAGGTCGTCATGAGCATATGGAGCGGGGCGGTCCCCTTCGCTCCGGCTGTGGGTGCAGATGCTGGGTGGTGTCGGAGCCTGATCGGCGCATGCCGCCCGCTGCGACACCCCGCGTGGGTGGCGGCGGCCCTCGCGAGCGTGCTGATGATGGCCGTGCTCGCGATGGGTGCCGCGACCGCTCAGGCGGACCTGTACTGGGACCACAACAACCCACACGAGGAAACGATCGAGATCAATCCTGGCCCCGGGGGATCCTACGAACGCCCAGGCTATGAAAACCCGCTGATCCTGAGCAAGGCCAATGACGAAGGCGGTGAACTCAACACCGAATTTGCCAACCCCGTGCTTGATTTCCCGGTCAACGCCGAGGAGCCCGAGGGTTTCGCGGCGCAGGGTGACTACATCTACTACACCGTGCCATCCGGCATCGCGCGCCTAGCGGTAACGGGGGGCAGTCCTGAACTCGAATTCATCCGGCTGCCGAACACACACGAGAACGCGCATGAAGAATGGGAAGGCGAACTGACCACATTCGGCATAACCGTGAGCGGCGAATACATTTACTGGACGACCGCCCACGATATCGGCCGCGCAAAGGTGGACGGATCGGAAGTGAGGCCGGACTTCATCACGAGTCCAGGAACCAGTAGTTGCGCTGAGCTTGCGGCCGGCGGCGGGTACATCTTTTGGAACAACGGCAACAGAATCTTTCGGGCCAAACCCAACGGGACCGAAGTGACCGAAGTGGCAGCCGGCTTTGGCGGGGGGCTTGCGGCCAATGACAATCATCTTTACGTTGGCCACGGAGACCACCTCGATCGCGCAAACCTGGATGGCAAGGAACTCACGGAATGGGTGACGTTTCCCTCAGGCGGGTATCCCGGGTCAATGTCGGCGAGCCAGACGTCTGTGTACTTCAAGGTTTACGCCTACGACGGGCTCAAAGAAGGGATCTACCGGTTTGCGGCCAATGGTCCCGGCGGCACGCTCGGCGCCGGCAACCTCTTGGTCGAAGGCGAAGTCAGCGCGAGTCTGGAACACGCCGATGGCAGCTTGGACGCGCTTGCCGTCACCACGGAAGAAGGTTGCCAGCTTCCCGCAAGCCACACCGCCCTCTCCGGTTTCGCAACACCCAACCTCGCGTTGCCGCTGGCGACGCCTGATGGCGGCGCATCGTGCTCGCCGGGCCCGGTGGTCAACTCCACAGGCGACGACGAGGAGGAAGCTTCGGGCAGTAGATGCTCCACCGGCACCGAAATCACCGTCGAAACCAAGAAGGTGCCCGAATGCACCCTGCGCGCAGCGATCGAATTCGCCGACCACCAGACCCCATCCTCATCGCCGCTTTCAATCACGTTCAACATCCCCGGCGTCTCCGCCAACACGATCGCCAAGATCAGCCCCAGCTCGTCGCTGCCCGACATCACCGTTCCCGTGGAAATCGACGCGACCACGCAGCCGGGGGCCTTTACGGCGGGCACGCGGACGATCGGCGCGATCATCGACGGCACCAACGCCGGCAAGGCCGCAGACGGGCTCGAACTCGGCGACGGCTCAGCCGGTTCGGTCATCAAGGGCCTGCAGATCCAGAACTTCGACGACATCGGCGTGATCGTCGCCACCGACAAGGCGCAGGTCGCCGACTCGGTCCTGACCAGCGATGGCAGCGGCGTACAGGTCGAAGGCACCGAAGACGTCATCGGCGCCGGCAGCGGGCTGCCAGGAGACATCTTCTTCAAGGACGGAAGCATTCAGAAGGCCGTGAACTTCGTCAAGAGCAACGCGGGCAGGAAGCTCACGCCCGGTGAGGTGAGCCTCTCTGAGATCGGCTTCGGCGCCGGCATCCTGATGGATCGATCTTCCTCGGGGACCGTCATCAGCGGCGATGCCATCGGCATCCACGGTGCGGGATTCTCGGCGGCTCCCGACCAACTCGACCCCGATGGCTTCGGCGGGAAGGCCCTCGATGAAGTCAACGCGAACTCGATCCCCGACGGCTCTCCGTTCGCGATCCTGATCGCGCCCGAAAAACCCGGCGAAGAGGTCAGCAACGTGACGATCGAAAAGAGCACGCTTTCGGGCAGCTTTTTCGGCCTGTCGGCGTTCGGGACGCCCGAAACGCCGATCTCGGGTCTGACGATCAAGGAATCGAAGATCGGCACCGAGACCGACGGCGAACCGCTGGCTCCACTTGGTGCGTTCTTGGGAATGACCATCGGCGGCACAATCTCAGGCCTCCGAGTGGGTGTCCCCGGCGAAGGTAACTACTTTGGCGGGGCGCTGCTTGGTGCGGTGTTGGCCGGCACAGAACTCGCGTCGCCGCGGATCCAGGGCAACGCGTTTGGCTTGCCGCGTTCGCTTCGTTCGTTCAAGTACGGCGGGGGACTAGAAAACCAGAACGCCGCAGGGGTTGTGCTGGCCGACGTGCAGGGCGCTGAGGTGGG
This sequence comes from Chlamydiota bacterium, assembly GCA_903970125.1. Classification (GTDB taxonomy): domain Bacteria; phylum Actinomycetota; class Thermoleophilia; order Solirubrobacterales; family Solirubrobacteraceae; genus Palsa-744. The sequence goes on along the minus strand of CAJCHW010000157.1, from coordinate 2,146 downwards.
CGGCACCGGCACGCAGGAAGGCAACGCTCTGAACGGCACGGGGTGGGGAACCATGATCGTGGGCACCAAAAACGCGAACGACGCGATCGTCGGCAACCGCTTCGGCAGCGACTCCTATGTGCCGCTGACGGAACTGGAAGGCTCAAATGCCGAAGAACAGTTCTACGGCCTCATCGGAGTCGCAAACCTCGCCGGGTCAGAAAAGGGCCCAGCCGCGCAGAACCTGACGGTTGCTCACAACAGCTTTCAGAACGTCGAGTTCGGAACGATGTTCATCGGCGCCTCAGGCGTCAACGTGGACGCCAACATATACAACGGCGATCTGTCGGACGCGCTCATAGCTGCCAACAACGTGAACATCGGCTCCCCGGGCGCGGGCAATGTGTTCGAGAACAGCCCCCTGGGTCTCGTGCTGGTCAGCACCGAACTGACCCCCGCCGAGAACAAGGACGCTGGCGTCAACCCAAAGGCGGACTCTGCCCACACCCGCAGCGAATACCTAAACGAGCCCAACGAGAACCTGGGCCTCGACGTCGTCAACGAGGACAGCACGGCCGAAGTGACCCCTTCGAGCGTGGCGCCCAGCGGCCAGAGCACCGGCTCCGACTCGATCATTGCAAACCGCTTCGGCGTCGATGGCTCCGGCAACCCTGCGCCGGACGTGCTGCCGCTGCTGGTGGGCGAAGAGCCCTCGCTGCAGTTCGGCGGCACCGGCTCAGGGCAGGGCAACATCGTTGAAGACAACAAGCTCGGTGGACTGTTGATCGCCGGCGCGCATTCAGGAGTCCAGGTGCTCGGCAACAGGATCTACAACAATCAGAATTTCAGCGCCCCGATCGACTCGGGGACCTTGGAGATTCCTGGGCTGGGCATAAACCTCATCGAAGGAAGCGAAGCGGAAGGTGGACCCGCCGTCCCGTTCGCAAAGATCGGTGTCGATCCCCAGGATCCGACCCAGCCCGACGCGGGGCCAAACAACGTGCAGAACTCGCCTGTGCTGACCTCGGCGGTCTCAAGCGGTGGCCAGCTGACCGTGACCGGATCCCTGCACGGCGTCGCCAACACCAACTACATCATCGAAGTCTTTGCCGATGAAAGGCAGAACCCCTATGGCGTCGGAGAGGGCGAGACCCTACTGGGCCGGCTGTCGCTGAGCACCGACTCGGCCGGCACCGTCGGCTTCACGGCCACCTTCGCCTCACCCGGGTCCATCTACCTGTACCGCTACGTCTCCTCGACGGCGACCACCGTTCCGGCCAGCGGCCTCGGCGTTACCAGCGAGTTCTCGGTCAACGTGCCGATCACCGCCACGACGGCGTCAGGCACGGGCACCACGGGGACGACTGGGACGACGGGCGCGACCGGCGTCTCGGGGACATCCACGGCCGGCGCACCAACGGGGGTCACGGTCAGCGCCGGCTCGACGACTACATCGGGAGCCACAGTGACGTTGCCTACCACCGCCACGTGTTCGAGCGCAACCTCAACTCCTTGCACCGTGACTGTCACCGGCACGGTCGCCGCCGCGACCGCCAGCGCTTCACGGGTACTCGCCAGCGCCGCGCGCAGCAAGAGCAAGGGTCACAAGGCGCCTGTCACCGTCGGCACGGCGACATTCAAGCTCTCCGCCGGGACTACGGCCAAGCTGAAGCTCACGCTGACCAAGGCCGGATTTGCGCTGCTGCGCAAGCGTAAGAGCCTGGTGGTGACGGTCACCGCGAAGATCAGCGGGGCGGGCCGCGCGACGGTGTCAAAGACGTTTGACGTGCGCGTGCTCTATAAGCCGCCCGCCAAGGCGAAGAAGCGGTAGCGCCCGAGCCGCGCGGGCGCGGGCGCGGGCGCAGGCGCGGCACGGACGACCGCTGTGCGACGCGTCAGGCAGCCACGGCCACACTGAGCACCGGCGAGCTCGTGGGGTGGGTGCTGCCACCGAGAGGCTCGGCGGTTACCAGCACCTCGCGCACGCCGTGCAGGCCACCCGGGACGTTGACCGAGGCCGAGCCCGAGTGGGTGACGCCGAAGAGCGCGTCCGTGGGTTGCGGCGCGGACCCTCGACTCAGCCATACCTCATAGATCTTGCCCCGCGGCGGCTGCGGCATGTGCGCAACGACCAGTTCGGCGTGGTTGCCGACCTGGCGTAGATAGG
>CAJCHW010000156.1 GCA_903970125.1 Chlamydiota bacterium | reverse complement strand
GCTGGCCTACGACGATCAACGATCGCTGCCGATCGCGGCGCTGGTCGAGCCGGGTGTCATGTCCGGCGACCGGGTAGCTACCGTCCTCGCCACGTGGGCGGCAGTCGAAGGGCTGCAGCTGGTCGTGTTCTACGCACTGCGCCACGATCTGCGCCGAGCCGCCGCCAGGGCGATAGCCGACCTCGGGCTGTCCGAGCGAGTGCTGGTCCGCGAACTGCCGCTCTCGCCGCACGCCGGTCCGGAGTAAAAGCAGCGATTTCGCGCCGGACTTGGTTCTCGCCGGCGCGTCTGTGAGGCCACCCCGAGGACCCCCGTAGGGGGTTCTCGGACCGCCGCGTCGCCGGACCGATCACGGTTTTGCCGCGTCGCGGACAGCTCGTAAAGGGCGTCAAAGGGGGCGCGCTTAGGCGCTCGCTCGGCTCGTGTCGAGCGGCCCAACAAGACGTCGCACAACAGATCGGAGCTGAAGATGACCATCAACACTGCCACTGCGTCCAGCACTGCAGCCATGCGGACACGCGGTCGCCACAAGCGGGCTGCAGGCACGCCCAGACGCACGCGCGAGCTCGCGTATTACGCCGACGCCGCCGGGCGGCGACGCGAGGTCGTGGCCTGCGCCGGTGCGGCCGGGAGCGTGCTGGTGATCGATCGTGATGCGAGCACCCGTGCCGAGCTGCGATTGGTGGCGCAGCTTGCGCCCGATGAGCCTGCGGAGAACGCCAACGTGGTCTGCGCGCTCTATCTCGGTGACAGCACCCGGGGACGCTGCCGCAGGATCCCATTCGAGGGGCTCGACGGCGTCGCGTCGTTCGCCGAGGTTCAGCTTGTGGATGCGCCGGTTTCGGGCCCGCCAACTGATAGCGATGGCCGGCGCTATCGCATCGAGCCGCTCGCCAGCGGGCGCTCGACGCACGAGCTGCGTTGGATCGGCGAGGGCGCAGGATTGTTGCGTGACTCCGTGCTGACGCTGCGCGACGTGATCGGGCGCGTGGAAAGCTACGAGCCCGCGCGGGCGCTCACGCTGCAGATGCTCGCGCGCCACCGCGGCGACAGCAACGTTTCGGTGTGCACCCTGCGGGGCGAGCTTGCGCGCGTCGATTGCAGCAGGATTGTGCTCAATCGCGGGCTTCGTGAAGCCGTGGTTGCCGCAGTCGAGTCCGGCGCCCTCAGCGCGAGCGAGATCGCAATTCGCTGCGACCGCATGCGGCGCGATGCGCGCGGGAACCTCACCGGAGAGACGAGCTGGCTGGCACGCCGTGTCGGGCTCATTCCCGAGGCCGGCGCGCACGCCCCAACTCCGTGGATTCACAGCGATGTGCTCGCGCTCGTCGCGCGCCGTGGTCTGGGCATCAGCCCGCACGAGGTCGAGCTCGGTTGACGCCGGCCACGACACGCCAATGGACAACTTCAGGCCACGCCAACCGCGCGGCCACCACCTCGGGTCACGCAAACCGCGTGGCCCCTGAATGAGAGGAGCATCAATGCTCACGCTGGTCCTGCCTGCCCTCGGTGGCGGGCATTTACACATGGAAGCGGTCCCGGGCGCAGCGACACCCGCCGTCGCGTTGTTACCCGGGGCGATGGTTGGGCAGTATGCGCCTGCCGCTCAGGCCGAACGGTTGGGCAGGCTGGCGGTCGGGGTGGGATTTCACCTGGCAGTCGCAGTGTTTGGCGGCTGGGTGCTCGCTCGGCTGATGCACTATTGGCGGGTCCATTGGAGCTGGGCCGTCGTGGTTGGGGCCGCGGCCATCGGCGCACACGCGGTTGGGCTGGATCAGCTGCTGGCCTGGATGCATATCGTGGGCGGTCTCGGCTGGCACACCGTCGTGTTGGCAGCGATCATTACCGCCGCACGCGCCGAGCGCCTGCAGCGCGCGCAGGAGTGGCAGCAGCCCGGGCTCATGAGTGACGACTGCACGCGCACGCCGCTCGCAGCCGTGGGTGCGCTGGCAACCCGGGCGTACCCACAGCTCGTACGCGCCGTGCGGCGCGCGCGCGGTGCGCTGGCACGCGTCGTCGGATCCGGCCATGTGACGGTTACGGAGGCCTCGGAGGTCGGCCGCGCGCTTGCAGCCTCGCATGTGCTTGGGCGATTTGCGGCGGCACTGTGGCAGCACTCGCGCGGTGGCGCCCGCCCTGACGGTGCACTGCTGCTTGGCCGCACCAAGCGTGGCCGAAGTGTGCACGTCCCCGCACAGCACACCGTGGTGGTCGGCGCTTCGGGCGCGGGCAAGACCGTGACCATGCGACGCGTCCTCAGCGTCACCAGCGGGCGTATGGGCGTGGTGGCCGTTGACGGCAAGGGCGATGTCGAGCTCGAGCGCGACCTCGAGCGCTTTGCTCGCGACGCCGGCCGGCGGTTTCTCGCCTGGAGCCCGGATCGCAGCACCAGGTACAGCCCCTTCGCGCATGGGTCCGACACCGAGATCGTTGACAAGGCACTCGCCGCCGAGAGTTGGGGCGATGACTACTACCTGCGCCTGGGACAACGGTTCTTGGGGTTCGCCGTGAGGGCGCTGCGGGCTGCCGGTAGGCCACCGACTCTGAGTGCGCTCGCGCGTTACGTCGACCCGGAGATGCTCGAGGAGCTCGCGCCGGAGATGGAAACGGCGCAGCCGGGGTCCTTCAACGAGCTGATCGCTGCGATGCCCGCACTGGACCGGGGCGAGCGCCAGGCGATCGCCGGCACTCAACACCGCCTCGCCGCGATGGCGGAGTCTGACGTGGGACCGCTCTTGGAGCCAGCGCCCGGCCATCCCACGATCGATCTGCTGGCGGCAGTCACCGCCGGCGACGTGGTGTATTTCAACCTTCATGCCGATTCACGGCCAGCGTTGTCGCGGATGGTGGGAGCCGCGGTGATCCGGGATCTCGTGTCGATCTCGGCGACCATGATTGGGCGCTGCGAACACATGCCCACCGCGCTCGTGTTCGATGACATCCAGGCGTTTGCCACCGAGGCCACACTCGCCGGCATCGCGAGCCTGTTCGCTCGCGGTCGCCAGCCGGGGATGCTGCTGCTGCTGGGTACGCAGTCGCTCGCCGATCTCGGCGGCAGTCAGGGAGCGGGGGTTATGGAGCAACTGATGGACAGCCGTGCCACGCTGATCGTTCACAGGCTGCCCGGGTATCGTTCCGCCACGCGCGCGTCACAGGAGCTCGGCGACCACGAGGGACAGGCGGTCAGCGAGCAGCTGGACGGGTCCTACGGCCGCTGGCGCCCACGCGGCTCCGCCACGCGCTCGGCGATCCAGGTGCCCAACGTGCGTGCGCGGGAACTGATGGACCTGCCCACGGGCGTGGCAGCGGTGAAGAGCACAGGCCTTGCGCCCTGCCTGGTGCACGTTCTACCGCCGGATTGAGGGTGACCGGCGCCCGGGACCGTGCCAGCCGATCGCAAATGCGGCGGTGCCGGCTCACTGCAAAAGGGGCCTTGGCGGCTCACTGCCAAAGTGGCCTTGGCGGCAGAAGGCGCGCGACAGAGCTCCGTCGCGCGCCTTCCCCCGGGGAGCCTTTTTGCGTTTAAGCGCCAGCTTTTCGCGGTTGGCAGGGCGCGAACACCGGCGCCGTCTGGATCTGTCGCTCAGCCCGAGCCGGAGCGTCTACAGAAACGTCGTAGGTCGGACCTAGCCTGCGCTGCTCCAAAACCCAACGAAGGAGGCACTATGCCCTACGCAAGTCTCAACCGCGTAACGCTGATAGGCAATCTCACCCATGACCCCGAGCTGCGCGAGCTGCCCTCCGGCGGCAGCGTGTGTCACATCAGAGTGGCGTGCAACGGACGCCGACGCACGCTCGAGGGCGGCTACGACACCAAGCCCAACTACTTCGACGTGAGCGTGTTCGGCGCACCCGGCGAGAGCGTCCACCGTTACCTGCAGAAGGGCCGCCCTGTCGCGATTGACGGTCGCCTGGAATGGAGCGAGTGGGAGACCGCCGACGGGCAACGGCGACAGTCGGTGACGATCGTCGCCTCCGACGTCCAGTTTCTGCGGGGCGCCGACAGTGGCGCCGGCTCATCAGACGAGTTGGCGGCCGGCGAGGACGAGCTGCTGGCCGCGCAGGGCGCCGAAGCGGAGCTTGTCGCCTAGCGGCCCCTCGGCTTGGTGGCCAACCATGGCGCGCCTGGGTACCCAGCGGGGCTCAGGCGCGCTTGGGCGCCAGCCATTTGAGCGCTTGGGCGTCGGGATCGCCCTTGAACGCCGGCTCGTCGTCACCGCTCAGCGCCGCGCGCACCGCCAGAAAGTCGCTCACCGCGACGACGTCATGAACGCGCACGATCTGCGCACCACGGTCGGCACTGTGAGCGACCGCCGCTAGCGTTCCTGCCAGTCGCTGCTCGGGCGCGGTGTCGGTGATCATGCCGATGAAGTACTTGCGCGACACGGCGAGCAACAGTGGCCGGCCGAGCGCGTGCAGCTCATCCAGGCGCCGCATCACCTCCACCGACTGCGCAGGCGTCTTGGCGAAATCCAGCCCTGGGTCGAGCACCAGCTGTGTCGCCTCGACGCCATGTTCGATCGCCGTGGCAGAGCGCTGCTCCAGGAATGAAAGAACGTCTGCGACGGGGTCGGCGTAGGTCGGGAAGTTGACCTCTTTTGGGCGCGCGCGGGTATGCATGATCACCAGGCCGGCGCCTGAATCGGCGACCGCCTCGGCGATGGCCACGTCCGCGAGGCCGCTCACATCGTTGATCATCGAGGCGCCGGCAGCGACAGCAGCTCGTGCCACGCCCGCCCGCCAGGTCTCCACAGAGATCGGCGCTTGCACATCCGCGAGCGCTTCGACCAGCGGCACGAGCGCCTCGATCTCCTGCTCTTCGGAGATCGGCGCGGTGTCAGTGCGACCCGACTGCACGCCGATGTCGATGATGTCGGCGCCCTCGTTCAGCAGCTGCCGGGCCCGCGCGATTTGCGCCTCGAGCGTGCGCAGATGCAGGCTGTCGGCCACCGAGTCATGGCCGATGTTGACGATTCCCATGATCAGCGGGGTCGGCCCGGTCAGATGCAGGGTGAGGTCGCGCAAGCGAAGCATGATTGGGTGCGGCGAGAGCGACGTAGGCCTATGCCTCACATCACGCGGACTGCAACTGGGGCCGCGAGAGCCGACCGGCGCTGAGGCCGCAGGAGCCGACGATATGATCCGAATTCGAGAGCCCGGGTAGACAAACTGGCAAAGTCAGCGGACTTAAAATCCGCCGTCCGAGAGGGCTTGTGGGTTCGAGTCCCACCCCGGGTATTCGGCGGACAGTCCTGCTGACGGGGTGCTCACTCCTCAACGGTATAGGAGTGCGCATGGGACGATATTCTCCGTGACGCCTGGGGCCCCGTTGGGGCCGCTTTAGACAAGGAGCGTTCAACCAGTGGCACTCAACACCCAAGCGGTCGGCAAGACCTTCACGCCCACGGTCTACGCCGTCGGGCGCGAGAAGATCAGGGAGTACGCGCACGCCGTGGGCGAGACCAATCCGGTGCATCTCGATCTCAGCGCCGCCCGCAGTGCCGGCTACGCCGATCTCGTGGCGCCGCCCATGTTTGCGGTCGTCTACGGCGGCCCCGCGCTCATGCCCGCGCTCTTTGACCCCGAGGTGCAGATGGACTTTGCGCGCATGGTCCACGGCGGCCAGGAGTTCGAGTGGGGTCCGCTGGTGATCGCCGGCGACGAGATCACCACGACCCTGACCGCGAAGGAGATCTACGAGCGCGACGGGCGCGGTTATTACATCTTCGAGTCCACGTCGGTCAACCAGCGCGATGAGCAGGTCCTGCGCGGGACCTGGACCCACATCGTCAGGGGAGTGTGAACGCGATGACAGAGAACGGCACAAGCACAGCCGACTGGCACGTCGGCACGCAGATCCCCGAGCTGCACGTCACGCCGGACAAGTACTTAACGGTGCGTTACGCCGGTGCGTCGGGCGACTTCAACCCGATTCACATCGACGAGGAGTTTGCCAAGGCCGTAGGCCTGCCCGGCAGGATTCTGCACGGCCTGTGGAGCATGGCCCAGGTCGCCCGTGCCCACACCGAGGCCGCCGGTGGCCCCGAGCACCTCAAGCGGCTGTCCGTGCAGTTTCGTGGCATGGGTGTGCCCGAGCAGGAGGTCGTGGTGACCGGCACCGTCGCTGAGGTCGATGGCGCGCGCGTGGTCGTCGACACCGTCGCCGAGCAGTCCGGCCAGCAGATCGTGCGCAACGCCCAGGCCGAGTTGGAGCTGTAAGGGCCGGCGCCACCACCGGCGCCGCCGGCGGCGGCGCTTACAATCGGATTCATGCTCACGCCACGTCAGGAGTCGATTCTGGACAAGGTCGTCGACGGCTTCCTTCAGGGAGGTCAGCCGGTGGGCTCCAAGGCGATCGCCGCCGATCCCGCGCTTGGATGCAGCGCATCGACCGTGCGCAACGAGCTCGCGCTGCTGGAGGAGCAGGGTCTGCTGGCCCATCCGCACACCTCTGCCGGGCGCGTGCCCACCGATGCCGGTCAGCGCTACGTCGTCGACCGCATGCTCGCCGGCGGGACCGCTCCCGCCAAGACGCAGTCGCTTGAGCTCTCGCTGATACGGCGCGAGGTCGAGGAGGCCATGCGCGTCACCACCGAGACGCTTTCTGAGGTCACCAACTTATTGGCTGTCGTGTCCGCGCCGTCGCCGAAGGCCGCAACCATTCGCCACGTCGAGGTGCTCGCGTTGCAGTCGGACATCGTCGTCGTCGTGATCATCACCTCCACCGGTGGGGTCACGAAGATGCTCATCCCCTTCGACCGGGCCGTCGATGGCGGGCTGGTCTCATGGGCCGGTGCCTATCTCGACGAGCAGCTTTCCGGTCTGCAGTTGGGCGCGCGTATGGTCCATCAGCGCTTGGTCGATCCAACGCTCTCCCACCGCGAGCGCAGCTTCCTTGACCGGCTCGCGCGTGCGTTCGACGAGGCTGACTCCGATGGACCCGACAGCGTCTTCATCGACGGCGCTGCGCACCTGTTCTCGGCCGGTCGCAGTGTCGATGTCGGCGACGTGGAGGCGCTGATGGGCCTGCTCGAGCGCCGTGTGGTGGTGCTTGAGATGCTGCGCGCAGCCTTGACGTCGTCGGCCGTTCACGTGCGCATCGGCCACGAGAACGAGATCCCCGCGATGCGCTCGTGGGCGCTCGTGGCCACAAGCTACGGCGTGCCGCAGCGCCGGCTTGGCGCGGTCTCTGTGATTGGCCCCGTGCGCATGGACTACGCACGCGCGATCTCCACCGTCCGCGGCGCCGCCGGCCAGCTTTCGCGTTTTGTCGAAGACGCCTACGCCGACAGCTAGGCTGGGCGCGCCATGCCACGCGATCCATACGACGTGCTCGCGGTCCCGCGCGATGCCTCCGAGCAGCAGATCAAGAAGTCCTTCCGGCGGCTTGCCACCGAGCTGCACCCCGACGTCAATCCCGACGATCCGCAGGCCGAGGAGCGCTTCAAGGAGGCCGCTGCAGCCTACGAAATCCTTTCCGATTCAGAACGGCGCGCCACCTTTGACCGTTACGGGCACGACGGCCTGCGCGCCGGCGGCTACGCGCCGAACTTCGACACGTTCGGCTCGATCGGAGATCTGTTCAATGCATTCTTTGGCGAAGCGGGCGGCTTCGGCGCCGACGGCTTCGGTGCCCGCGCCGGTCGCGGGGGCGGCGGTGATGTCGCAGCCACGGTCGATATTGACCTGCACGAGGCCGCTACCGGTGCCACCGCAAAGGTGCGCTACGAGGTCGTCGAGCGCTGCGACGTGTGTCATGGCAACGGCGCCGAGCCCGGCACTCCGATCGAGACCTGCGATCGCTGCGGTGGCTCCGGGCAGCTGCAGATGGTCACGCGCACACCCTTCGGGCAGATGGTGCGCACGGGCCCGTGCGACCTCTGCCAGGGCCAAGGGCGCGTACCGCGCTCGCCCTGCAAACAGTGCCAAGGACATGGCCGCCGCGCCGTCAAGCGCGAGCTCGACGTAGACGTGCCCGCCGGGATCGCTGACGGCCAGCGCATCCGCATAGGCAGCCAGGGCCACGCCGCCGGCCCCGGTGGCGCTGCCGGCGATCTGTATGTGCTCGTGAGGGTTCGCGACGACGAACGCTTCGTGCGCGAAGGCCAGGATCTGATCACCGTGCTCGACGTGCCCGCGCCCACAGCCGCGCTTGGAGCCGAGCTGGAGGTGCCTACATTGGACGGGACCACGAAGATCCAGGTGCCCGCGGGGACCCAGCCCGGGGAGGTGCTCACGGTGCGCAACCTCGGTATGCCCGCACTCGGCCGCGCGCGCCACGGGCATCTGCGCGTCGTGCTCAACGTGGTCATTCCGCGCAACCTCACCCACGAGCAGCGCGAGCTCGCCGAGCGGCTCCGGGACACCCTCACCGACGACAACCTGCTCGGCGAGGAGTCGATGTTCGCCAAGCTGCGTCGCACACTGCGCCATCACCAGGCGGCCTGAGCCGCCTTGATCCGCTTGGCCATCCGCGTCGCTCGCGCCGACGCAGAGATCGTGTTGGCGGAGTTGTTGGACATCGCTCCGACCGGCCTCGAAGAGCGCGATTGCGGCGAGGAAATGGTGGAGTACGCGATCTACGGCGCCTCCGGCGAGCTGCCGGCGCTGCCGGCGCTGCGCGCCACTGTGGGCGATGCACTGGTGGCCCTGTCGACCACCGACCTGCCCGACGACTGGTCTGACCGCTGGCGCGCGTTTCATCAGCCCGTGCTGATCGAGCCCCGCCGTGGCACTGCCACAGACGGTCCCCCGGGCGCAGCGTCTGTACCCGCGCTGCATGTGCGCGCGCCCTGGTGTGATCCCTGCGGCCGCGACGACGCGCTTGAGCTCGTGATCGACCCTGGGCAGGCGTTCGGGACCGGCGCCCATGCCACCACGCGCCTGTGCCTGGAGCTTCTGCTGGAGGTTGCCGCGCTTGGTGCGCGCGGTGAGCTGATCGATGTCGGTACCGGCTCGGGCGTGCTTGCGATCGCTGCGCACCTGCTCGGATTTGCGCCCGTGCTGGCACTGGACAACGATCAAGCGAGCATCGAAGCGACGCAAAGCAACGCACAGGTGGCCGGCGTCGCGCTCGACGTCTCGCGCTACGACGTGCGTTCACAGAAGCTTGAGTGGGCGACGGCCGCGGTGATCACCGCCAACCTCGTGCGTCCGCTGCTGCTCGACCTCGCCCAGGCGATGCCCAAAGCGCCCTTGTACCTGGTGGCCGGGGGACTGCTCATCGACGAGGTCGACGAGGTCGCCGCTGTCTTTGCCGAGCGGCACGGCTTGGCCGAGCGCGAACGACGCCAGCGTGGAGAGTGGGCGGCGCTGTGGCTCAGTGCGCCGTCGGCTACTGCGTGACAGCGAGCACCATCACGTGGTGCATGAGTTCCACGGCACCGCGCTGAGTGCTCTCGTCGGACATCAGCGCGACTGCCGCCGAAAGTGCCGGGCGGATCATCTCGAGCGCCTCGGCGTCGCCGCCGGGGTGGGGCTCGCGCGCTGCCGCCAGCGCCATGTCCATCGCTTCCTGCGCGCGCTCGATCATGCCCGTGAACAGCGCCGGGCCGGCTGTGCTCGCATAGCCGTACACCCGCGCCAGTCGCGCCGACACCTGAAGCTCGGAGTCGCCCCGTGGCGGCCGCACCGCCGGCAGTTGACCGTCGTCGATCAATGAGGTCATGGTGCCCCCCAGCAGCAGGCGCATAGCCGCTTCGTCGAGACCCGCATGGCGTGCCACGCGCAGCGCGAGGTACAACCCTCCCGCGGGCCGGCCGTAGGGGGGGTCGGAGGCGAACACCACGCGCTCTGCCGGCACTCGCGCCAGTAACGCGATCAGGTCCATGGGGTAGAAGCACGAGGTGTCGTAGAGCACGCCCGGGTGGTCCGCCAACCCCGCTGTCAGCACCCCCTGGTCACAGATCGCGCCGTGCGCGAGGATCAGCACCACCTCGGGGAAGCGCAGCGCGAGGTCAACCAATCCCTCGGCGATCGGCGGTAACCCACGGCCCGCGTGGATCAGGATCGGGACGCGCGCTTCGGCGGCGAGCGCAAATATCCCCGCGAGCGCGTCCTGGAGGCCGTCTCCGTCGAACGTGAACGCCTGCGCGCGCGGGTGCAGCTTGATGCCCCGTGCGCCGGCCGCGAGGCAGCGCGCTCCCTCCGTGAGCGGGTCATCGAACGGGTCGAGCCGGCAGAACGGCGTCAGGCGGCCGTCGCTTTCGGCCGCCCACGCGAGCACGCGGTCGTTAGGGATGCTGTAGGACGGGCGCCTGTCCGGGTCGTGCAGTGGAAACGTGCACGCCCTGTCAACGTCTGCCACATCCAGCATCGCCAGCAGCTCGGCCAGTGTCAGCGAGCGGCCGTCCTCGTCGAGGCCCAGGTGCGTGTGCGCATCCACGAGCGCCGCGCCCTCCGGGCGCATGCTGTGGGCGTCTGCCAAAAACGGGGCCATGGCATCGGCGTAGCGGGTGTCCGCCGGCGATGTGGTCACGATTCGATCACGTTCGACGCGCAGCGTATCCTGATCATGGACAGCACATGACCATCACCGAGAAAATAAGGGCCGACCTCACCGACGCCATGCGGGCAGGCGAGCGCGAGCGTGTCGGTGCTCTGCGAATGGTGCTCTCCGAGTTGCAGAAGACGGTCAAGGAGGGTGACGGCGACGAGGTCGCCGTGCTGCGGCGCGAGCGCAAACGCCGCCTCGACGCCGCTGCCGCCTTCCATGACGGCGGTCGTGAGGAGCTCGCCGCGAAGGAGCAGGCCGAAAGCGAACTGATCTCGTCGTACCTGCCGGCCGAGCTGTCGGACTCGGAGCTGGCCGCGATCGTCACACAAGCGGTCGCCGACACCAACTCAAGCTCCGCCGCCGACATGGGCCGCGTGATGAAACAGGTGATGGCTGCCACCACGGGGCGTGCCGACGGCGGGCGCGTGTCAAAGCTGGTGCGCGAACAGCTCACGCGCTCGTCCGACGCCGCATGAGGGCCCAGCTCGAGCTCCCCGGCGAGGTCGCCACCGAGCTGGCGGGAAGCCAGGATGAGGTGCTGCGTGCGCTCGAGGGCCACCTCGGCTGCAAGGTATTTCTGCGCGGCAACCTGCTCACGCTCGATGGCTCCGAGGAGGACATGGCCGCCGCCAGGCGCGTCGTCGATGAGCTTGCCGAGCTGATCGCCCGCGGCCACCAGATCGCGCCGGGTACGGTCGCCGCAGTCGCTGACGCGCTCGATGCCCACCAGTCGCCCGCCGGCGTGCTCGAGGACTTCGTCTGGCGCCATCGCGGGCTGGCAGTCGCTCCCAAGACGGTCAACCAGAAGCGCTACGTCGACGCCATCCGCCAGCACACCGTCACCTTCGGCGTCGGCCCCGCCGGCACCGGCAAGACCTTTCTCGCAGTCGCCCTCGCGGTGGCCGCGCTGTCGCGCCACGAGGTCAACCGCATCATCCTGACTCGTCCCGCTGTGGAGGCCGGCGAGCGTCTGGGCTTCCTGCCCGGCGACGTGATGGCCAAGGTCGATCCCTACCTGCGGCCGCTGTTCGACGCGCTGCACGACATGCTCGACCCCGAGCGCGTCTCGCACTACCTCGAGCGTGGCGTGATCGAGATCGCGCCGCTTGCGTTCATGCGCGGGCGCACGTTGAACGACTCCTTCGTGATTCTGGATGAGGCCCAGAACACCACGCCCGAGCAGATGAAGATGTTCCTCACACGGCTAGGGTTTGGCTCACGCATGGTGGTCACCGGCGATGTGACACAGGTCGATCTGCCCGCCGAGCAGAAGTCCGGTCTCGTGGTCGTCGGCGAAGTGCTCGCGGCCGTCGAGGGGATCGAGTTCGTGCGCTTCGGCGGCGAGGACGTTGTTCGCCACAAGCTCGTGCAACGGATCGTTGAGGCCTATGACGCGCATGCGCAGGCGCAGACGCACGAGCTGCGTCCAGCCGAGCGCCGTCGCGCCTAGTGGCCGCCTGCTGCGGCGCGGTGGTGAAAGGCCACGCGCAAGCTCATGCTGTGTCGGCGGCCGGCAGTCCGAGGCGCACCCGCACGTGATTGACGTCGAGGTGATCGGGCACAGGGCACTGGCGGTCAGAGCACCGACGGCGCCCGAGGTGCGCCGGCTCTGCGCTGCCGCCGCAGCCACCCAGGGTGTGCGCGACGGCCACATGGCCGTCCACTTCGTCGATGAGGGACGTATCCGCGAGCTCAACTACAGCCATCGCGACAAGGACGCGCCAACGGACGTGCTCGCGTTTCCGATCGACGGCGCCGGCACGGACTCCACAGCGGATCAGGAGCCGCGCGCCGATCTCGGCGCAGCGC
>CAJCHW010000155.1 GCA_903970125.1 Chlamydiota bacterium | reverse complement strand
GTTGCTCCTGTTGCACCGGTCGGCCCGGTTGCTCCGGTCACGCCTGCGGGACCGGTTGCGCCCGTTTGGCCGTTTGCGCCGGTTGCACCGGTTGCTCCTGCGGGGCCGGTTGGGCCGGCTTCGCCCGTCGGGCCGGCTTCGCCTGTAGCGCCGACTTCGCCCGCGGGGCCGACTTCGCCCGCTGTACCCGCCGGACCCGTTGCTCCGGCTTCGCCTGTTGCGCCGGTTGCGCCAGCCTTGCCTTCAGCGCCTGTTGCGCCCTGGGCTCCGGTCGGGCCGGTGGGGCCTTCAGCGCCGGTAGCGCCGGCGACGCCCGTCGGACCGGTTGCGCCTGGGGCGCCGGTCGGACCCTGGACACCCGTCGGGCCGGTCGTGCCTTCGGCGCCGCTCGCGCCGGCAGGGCCACTGGTGCCAGCGGCACCGGCTGGACCCGTCGCCCCGGTCGGGCCGGTGGGGCCTGGCGGAATCGTGGTTGTCTCCGTCAACGGGGAAGAGACCGAGCCGGAGTAGTTGGAATCACCGGAGTACGTGGCGGTGATTTCGTCGATGCCCCCCGACGCGGAATGGGTGGTCGTGCACGTCGCCGTGTCGGGCGATTCATCGGCGAGCGGCCGGCTGGTGCAGCCGGCAATCGGCCCCGCCTTGTCGGCGAAGGAAACCGTACCCGTGGGCGTGCCGGTGCCAGGCGACGGCACGGAAACCGTGGCGGTGTAGGTGACCGGCGTGCCCACCGACGCCGAGCCCGCGTCGGACGAGCTGACAACGGCGTTGGTCGCGACGCCGGGAGACGTGGACGAGCTCAGATTCATGGTGAGGATGTTCCGGTACAGCGCCGGTTCCATCGAGCTGACCGTGTAGCGCTTGGACGCGTTGGTCCCGAGCACGGTGCCCGCCGTCGTGATCGGTTTCGGCAAGCGGTAGCCCGCAAAGACCATGGTCAATGATCCGTTGGGGTTCTGCACCACCGACGGGCCGTAAGCACGGCCCGAGTAGTACGCGCTGATGCCCAGCGGGACGCGAAAGCCCATTTGCAGCGCTTCAGTCTGTTCGACGGAGGCCTTGAACGTGTAGTCGGTGCTGACCACCACCTTCGGCACCGACCATTCCTTGCCATTGGTCGAGGTCGTGTAGAAGGTCTGGTTGAACGCGTCCGAGTCGCCGTCGGTCGCCCAGGAGCCCGACAGGAACATGCCGTAGCTGCCGTCGGGGTTGGTGATGATCGTGCCGCGAGAGCCGACCCAGCGAAGCTCGGTGGTGTCAGCTTGCCCAGGCGCGAGGTCGGCCGGGCTTTCGGTCGACGGGCTGACCTGCTGGGAAGGGTCGCTGATGTCCTTGTACGTGCCGTTGTTGCGTTCTGTTTCGCTCGCGGTGCCGCTGATCGCGCCGAGGTCGTGGAATTCGACGCCGTTGGTGGTGTACGCCGCGCGCAGCACCGTGTAGTCCTCGTTGTTGCCGTAGAGCTTCTGCGGCCCGCTGCTGGCACCGTTCTTGCCCTCGCCGATCTTTTCCAGGACCGAGTAGGGGACGATCGCGGCGCCGGGGCCGCCGACCCAGTCTTCGGCCACCGTTTCGCCTTCGCCGCCGGTGCAACCCGTGAGGTTCACGCTGCCTGCCGGAACGCCAGACTGCGTGGCGGCGGTGTGACCAGAGCATGTCAGGGTCTCGATACCCTTTTCCTTGGCGCCCATGTAGATATGGAAGCTGCCGCTGGGCAACGGCTCCTCGCTTTCGGTCACCGATGGTGAGTAGTTGATGGTCCCCTGCGGCAGCGTGAACTTGCCGCTTGTGTAGGTGCTGCCGACCACCTTGCCGTTGGCGACACCCTCGATGTAGTAGTTCAGCGTCTTCTGCGTGTAGAGCACGACGGTCGAGCCCGTTGGTGCCCCGGGATAGCTGGCTAGCGTGCCCACGATGCCATCGGGTGCGACGAGGCCGGTCGTCATCGCGGTTTCCGGCGGGATGATCGGGTCGGCGGTAATGGGCATCCCTTCGGTAGCGACGAACTGGGCACCTGGAGTGGTGCAGTCCTCGACCTTGGTCGTCGGGTTGGCGTTGGACTGCGTGCAGTAGACCGTGTGGCTGCCGACATACAGACGGTTGGGCGCGTTGACGTTGAGCGTGTAGGTGGTCATCGGCGAGACAGTCGAGTTGCCGTTGGTGAAGTAGAGGTTGGCCAGGCCGGTTTCGCCGGTCGGCTTGTTGGGGCCGGCGGGCACCGTGAACGGCGCGGGGTGGCTTGAGCTGCCGACCGTCGCGATCACCTGCAGCAGGTCGTCCGTGGTGTGAACCGCGAGCGCGCTCCCTCCCGCCACCGTGCAGCCGGTGAGCTCGTTGCTGGGGCTGGTGGTGGTGCCCGTGCAGCTAATGACCTGGGTCGCAGGTTCGGGGGCGTCTGCGTCCTCGTACTTGCCCGCGACAATGTGCTCCAGCGAGTGTTCTTCGCCGAGCGTGGACACCTTGATCGCGACGCCGCTTCCGCTGGTGGGCACAGTTTCGGCGCCTTCCACGAACGTGTTGGGGTCAACGCCGACGGGCTGGTTCGCCGGCAAACCTCCGAGCGGGTTGGCGGCGGTCAGGTTGACAGGGTGCACGAGCAGGCCAACGCCCGTGTTGTCGCCTGCCGGTCGCTGGAGCGTGTAAAGGTCGGTGGTTGAGCCGACCGGCATCACGTACGGGTGTCCCTGGCCGTCGTCGTTGGTGTCGGCGGTGGGGCAGTAACCGCTGTTCTGTCCAAGCGCCTTGCCGTCGCTAATCCAGCTGATGCCGTTGTTGGCCGAGCGCGCCACCGTGATCGCCTCTTCGGCGTCCTTGGGGCGGTAGTCGAAGAAGCCGAGCAATTCAGTGCCCTCGCGCATCACGTCCGGGAAGTAGTAGGGCGCGAAGGGATCATCGGCGCCGGTGGGCTCTGAGACCGGTGTGCCGCTCTCGGGGTTTGGGCCCAGGCTTGAGCAGTAGCCGTCGAGCGGACCCGGCGTGCCCGCCACGCCGCTGGGGTAGGGCTTTTCCGTCGCCGATGGGGCCGGGTAGACCGCGAGGTTGGGCTCGGTGGTGATGCCTCCGAGAAGCGTAAAGCTGCCGTTCAACGCCGCCGGGGCCGGCGTGTACGGGAAGAGGTCGCTTTCCGGGTAGCGACCGCCTCCGGTTTCTTCGCCTTGGGAGGTCGTCCACGGGCCGCCTGAGATGCCGTCCACAGCGGCAGTGCCGGGACTGTAGGACGTGGCGGCCGACACCCGCGGCGCCGCTGCAAGCGCCAGAGGGCCCGCGATCACCGCGAAAGACACCACGGCTGCGGACAGCCGAATACGCATGCTGCAGACGAAAGCCCTGTTCCTTGGCCGCACGAATGATCTCCTTGGGACGATGTTGACCGGCGCCTTCTACCAGCCACCGTGCCGCAATGGAAGACCGATAACCGAATGGTCACGCCTTGGGGCGGCCCGGTAACAAAATGGTCACGCCTTCGCCCAGACATGCCAGGTTCCAGGCGCCGGCACATGAGCAGGCCACGCGTGCCACCTGCAATTGCGCAACTAAGTGATTTGCGCGTCAGGCAGGCTGCGGGTGCGCCAGCAGGCGGCGCCCACGAGTAGCAAGCATCGCGGGGATCGCTTCGGGCCGCACGGGTCGGCTGAGGAAGTCCCCTTGTGCGAGCACGCAGCCCATCGCGTGCAGCGCGGCGCGCTGCGTGGCCTGCTCCACGCCCTCGGCGACCACGATCAGCGACAGCGACTGACCAACGCCAAGGATCGCCTCAAGCAGCTCGCGCGCCGGGCCGCCGTCATTCAAAGCCTCCACAAAGGTGCGATCGATCTTGAGGATGTCGACGGGCATACGCTGCAGCTGCGACAGCGACGCGTAGCCGGTCCCGAAGTCGTCAATCGCCACCAGGACGCCGAGGGCCTTGAGCGCGCGCAGACGCTCTGCGGCGGCCGGCACATCGCGCATCAGTGCGGTCTCGGTGATCTCGAGCGTCAAGGACGAGGGCGAAAATCCCGTCCGTGCAAGTGTTCCGCGAACGTCATCGGCAAAGCTGGCGCGACCGAGCTGGAATGCAGACACGTTGACCGCAAGGCCCAGCCTCAGGCCTTCGGCGCTCCAGGCAGCGGCCTGGCGACAGGCCTCGTCGAGAACCCAGCGGCCGATCGGCACGATCAGGCCGCTCTCCTCCGCCAGCGGGATGAAGCTGTCTGGGAACAGCAGTCCGCGGCGCGGGTGCTCCCAACGGATCAGCGCCTCCACGCCCACAACCCTGCCCGACGCCAGATCGAAAATCGGCTGGTACGCCAGGAAGAACTCTTCCTCGGCGATTGCGGCGCTCAGATCTGCCTCGAGCTCGCGGCGGCCTTCATCGGCCATCGACATGCTGGCGTCATAGAGCGCGTAGCGGTCTTTGCCGGCGGCCTTGGCTGCGTACAGCGCAAGGTCCGCATCGCGGAGCAACTCGTCGGGCGAGGTGTACTGGCCCACGGTCACGCCGATGCTGACGGTCGCCGAGACGGGCTTGCGTCGCTCGTTGAGCTCTATCGGCTCGCGCAGCACCTGCGTTATGCGATCAGCGAGCAGATTCACCGTGGCCGCATCGGCCGGGGCCTCGACCAGCACCACAAACTCATCGCCACCGAGACGTCCGGCGGTGTCCTGGTCGCGCAGAGCAACACGCATGCGGTCTGCGACCGCCTGCAGCAACCGGTCTCCAGCCGCATGGCCGAGGCTGTCGTTTACGTGCTTGAAACCGTCGACGTCGATGAAGAGCGCACCTACCGTTGGATCCTCCTCGCGCGCTGCGCGCGCGAGCATCTGCTGCGCGCGGTCCAACACCAGCGCACGGTTGGGCAGCCCGGTCAGCGTGTCATGCAGCGCCTGATGGGAGAGCTCGCGGGTCTTCTCGTGCACGAGCGCGAGCGCGCGTGTGCGGCCCGTTGCCAGCAGGTACAGCAGCGCGCCCAGAGCCAGGCTCAAGAGCGTTCCAGCGATCAGCAGGACCAGCGAGTTTGAGTTGCTCGTGACCGCTGCGCCTACGCCTGCCGCGTAGGTCTGCACGGTCCAGCCTTCATTGTTGGTGAGGCCGTCTTCACGCCCCACACGCAGGTCCGTCGTCGTGGTCTCCGCGCCGCGCCAGGGCTTGCCGCTCGTGAACGACACGTGCCCGTTGCGCGAGTCATAACGGAGCGTGACGGCCACGCCCGGGTGGCCCTGCAGCGCCTCCTTGATCAGCACTTGCGGCGCCATCACCTCGCCGATCCAGCCGATGAACGCGCGCGTTCGCGCGCTCGGCGTCAACGGCTCCTTTGCGCCGCGATATACAGGCGTCTCGATCCCCAGATCGGTGTTGCCGGCATCCGGAAACGGGGCGTAACCGGTCAAGCCGGATGCGCGTGCCGTGATCAGCGTGGGCGCAATCTCGCAGTAATCGGTGCCCTTGGGAACGAAGTTCGCGATGCTGCGCGCGAGGCCCGCGACGGCCAGACAGTAGTAGGACCGCCTGCCCGCAGGAAACACGGCAAACGGTTCTGAGGGAAGCGTCGAGTGTGGCCCCAGTGGCCTGACCGGATGCGCAGCGATGTAGGACTCAAACGCCGCCAGGTGCGACGCGGGCACGAGCGTGACCAGGCCAAATGTCTGTAGCTCGGGGTAACGCTGGAGCGCGTGGACCGCTTCGGCCCACCTGTCGAAGTCCGCCGCCGACGTGCTCGGGTTGCCGGTGATGAAAGCGCTGGCGCTGTACGTGAGATCTTCCTCGTGCTGGATCGCCAGCTTCAAAGTCAATGCTATGTCCGTCGATACGAGGTGAAAGCCCAGCCGCTGCTTGGAGGCGTCAGAGCGCGCGACCGCCCCGGCACCGAGCAGCGACCCTGCCACGCCAAGCACCACGAATGCTGTAGCCACACCCACCCAGAAGCGCGGACGCGCTTGGGCGTACGCAGTCAGGCGGCTGCGACGTCCGCCAGGCGGCACGCTCGGCGCCGTCACCAGCGCAGCGGCATCGGTCTCACCTGTGGCGCTTGTACGCTCAGACACGGTTGACTTCGCCTTCTGGATCCACGCATGGGCTCACGCCCAAGCATCGGGATCCGAAACAGGCCACTGGCCGAGATCTGAACCGCGTGGACAGATGATCGGCCGTCTGGGACCAGCAGGACCGCTGAAGTGCGCATCTGCGAGCGCACCGACCGAAAAGTCAGTGCCAGGATCATTGCGAAAGCTCGCCTCGGGAACGAGCTGGCGCGCGAGTGCGCGCGCGATAATCGCCCCCGCCACCAGCTCCGGATCGATCCTGTAACGGGAATCCATCACGAGCTCGTGGAGAGCCTGCTGTCGTCCTTGCATAGCTGTGCCTCACAGCTGTTATCGACATCGGCGCCGGACGCTGCACAAGTGGCGCCAAACGCAGACGAGGGTACGAGCGCCTCTGTCGGCGAATCCGACCGGGTAGCCGTGTGGTGGGCGGTAGCCTGGATCACAGAGACACATGAGCGCTACCGCAAACGACCCACTTGCCGCATGGTCCAGCGCGACCCGCAGCGCTCGCCGTGGGTCGCTTGGATTGCGCGACTGCGCCCGCATCTTCTGGCGCCACAGCTCGCCTCAGATCATTGCGGCGGCGCTTGCAGCGGCAATCGTGGCTCGGATCGCGCTGGGAAGCTGGAGCTGGCAGGACTCGCTCGTGCCGGCCGTGCTGATCGCCACTGAGCCCGTCACCGAGTGGCTCATCCACGTATACATACTGCACGCACGCAAGGTCAAGATCGGCAGATGGACCTTTGAACCCCTGGCCGCGCCGGAGCACCGCGCCCACCATGGCGCGCCGACCGAGCTGCGCTGGGTTTTCATTCCCACGCCTGCCCTGCTGGCATTTCTGCCCATAATCGCCGTGCTGCTAGTGGCCTACGCTGCCGGGGCACACGCGCTAGCCGGCGGCAGCCTGCTCGGGGAGTGGCTGACAGGACTGGTCGTCGCCTACGGGATCCTCGCAACCTATGAGTGGTCGCATTTCCTGATCCACACCACCTACCGGCCGCGGCGCTGGTACTTCAAGCTGATCTGGCGCAACCACCGTCTGCACCACTACAAAAACGAGCACTTCTGGTTCGGGGTGACCACGCACCTCGGAGATGTCGCGCTCCACACCAACCCGGAGCAGTCCGAAGTACCACGGTCACCAACTGCACGGGCTTTGGGCGCCGAGCCGGACAGTACGGGCGCTGCCGACGCCACGGCCGCAGGCGCCGTCTAGGTCCCAGCGAGCTCAGCCAACGCCGGTACAGGCTCCGCCTGCTCCAGCGCACGCACGGGAGCCTCGCCCCAAAGCGCCTCCAGACGGTAGAACTCGCGCGTGACGGGGGTGAAAATGTGGACCACGACGTCGAGGTAGTCCATCAGGATCCACTGGCGCTCGACCAGGCCCTCGACCCGCCGCGGCCGAATGCCGTGGGTATGGCGCATGCCCTCGTCAATGCCGTCATGGATCGCCTTGGTCTGACGCTCCGTGTTACCCGAGGCAACGATCAGATAGTCGGCATAGGAGACCAGCGCGCGCAGATCGACCTCGATGATCGACTGGGCCTTCTTGTCGGCGGCAAAGCCGGCGATCTCGGCGGCGAGCCGGTCCGCGCCCATAAGCTGACGCGCCGAGGCTCCCTGACCCTCTGCACGCCCTCCGCTGACCGTCGTAATCGGGGTCGGTGAGCTCACGAGAGCACCGCGGGCGCCGCACTGCGGTAGAGCCCTTTGGCGGCGATGTAGTCGGCCACGGCAGCGCCGACGAAGTCATCGACGGCGAGTCCCTGCGCCAGGCGCTCGCGCACCATCGTCGAGGAGACGGCGACCGTTGGCATGTGCAGCATCGTCACGCGGGCCTGCGGATCCAGCGAGTGCACCGCCTCGATCACGCCGGCTCCAGACTCCAGGGCGTCGCTCTGTGCGGCCGTCGGTCCTCGCTGTGCAACGGCGAGTCCCGCGAGTGAGAGGATCTCGCGCGGGTTGCGCCACGACGGCAGCGTGCGGGCCACGTCGGCGCCCAGAATGACCGTCAGCTCCGCATCGGGATCATTGGCATGAACGGACATAAGCGTATCGACCGTATAGGACCGACCGCCGCGGTCAACCTCAAGCGTGCTCACCTCAAGCCCGCGATGGGCCCCAAAGAGTGCGCGGCACATCGCCAGGCGATGGTTTGCCCCTGGATCGTCTGCGATCGCCGGCCGGTGCGGCGCCAGGCACACCGGCACGATCAGCAGCCTGTCCAGCGCAAGCTCGGAGACGGCCGCTCTTGCCAGCGCCAGATGCCCTAGATGGGGCGGATTGAACGATCCGCCGAGGATCCCGATAGCGCTCACGAGCGCCCAGATCCCCAGCCGCCGCGACTATTGACGGACGTGGCCGTCGCCCTCGACCACGTACTTGTACGTGCACAGCTCGCGCAATCCGATCGGACCGCGCGCGTGCAGCTTCTGCGTGGAGTTGCCGATCTCGGCGCCCATGCCGAACTCGCCTCCATCTGTAAAGCGCGTGGAGGCGTTGACATACACGCACGCGGCATCAACGGCAAGTTGGAAGGCGCGTGCGGCCACCGTGTCCGTCGTCACGATCGCCTCCGAGTGGCCGCTGCCGTGGCGGCCGATGTGCTCAACGGCGTCCTCGACAGAGTCCACGATGGCCACGGCCATGGTCAGATCCAGGTACTCGGTATCCCAATCCTCGGCCGATGCGGCCACGAGCGCGTCTCCGTGCTCGCCCGCAAGCGCGCGCGTGCGCTCATCGGCACGTAGCTGCACGCCGGCAGCGAGCAGTGCCGACACGATCTGTGGTACGAACCGCGCCGCCACCTCGGTGTGGATGAGCAGCTTCTCGGCGGCGTTGCATACCCCCGGCCGTTGCACCTTGGCGTTGAGCACGATCGCCTCCGCCTGCTCGAGATCGGCGCTTGCGTCAACGAAGAGATGGCAGTTGCCGGCGGCAGCGTAGATCACAGGCACCCGCGCCACTGCCTCAAGCGCCGCCTTGAGCTCCTCGCCGCCCCGGGGAATGATCAGATCGATCGTCTCGCGCTGGGTCGCAAGCTCTGCCAGCTCCGCCCTGCCCCCGCCTTGCACAAGCGTCACGCTCGCGGCGGGAAGTCCCTGCGCCTGTGCGGCCCCCGCCGCGAACGCGGCCAGCACCGCGTTTGAGTGCGCCGCTGTTGATGAACCGCGCAGCACCACTGCGTTACCAGACTTCAGGCACAACGCGGCGGCGTCGATGGTCACGTTCGGGCGCGCCTCGTAGATGACCGCAACCACGCCCAGGGGCACGCGTTGCTTGCGCACGTCCAAGCCGTTTGGCAGCCGCCACCCTGAGATCAACTCACCCACGGGGTCCGGCAACGCCGCCACCTCGCCGAGCGCCTTGACGATCGCCCCGATCCGCTGCTGATCCAGGCGCAGGCGATCCAGCAGCGCGGCGCTCAGGTGCGCGTTGGCACCCGCCGCCAGATCGAGCGCGTTCGCCTCAAGGATCTCGTCGGTGTGCTCGACCAGGCTTTGGGCTATCGCTTCCAGCGCCTGGTTCTTGACTGCAGTCGAGGCGCGGGCAAGCGCGCGCGATGCCTCGCGGGCCTGGCGGCAGCGCTCGGCCACCGACACGGCGGCAACGTGTGTAGCGGCTTGGGCGGGATCTGTGCGTGCGGGCGCGGTGGTGGTGGCCATAGGGCCTCCCATAGTAGGACAGGGCGCTTACCCGAGCACGAGGTAGTCGCGGTGCACCGCCTCCTCGTCGCCGTCGGGATAAAGCGCGCGCACCTGCGCCGAGCTCATGCCCTTGACCTGTGCAAGCTCGGAGGAGGCGTAGCGCGCAATCCCCTTGCCCAGCGCCTCCCCGTCGGCGCCGGAGGCGCGGATCTCGACCGCGTCGCCGACCTCAAACTCGCCGCTTACCGCGACGATCCCAACGGGCAGCAGGCTGCTGCCGCCATCGAGCAGCGCGCGCGCGGCGCCGGGATCGATCACCAGGGTGCCCCGTGTGGGCTTGGCGAGCTTCAGCCACAACTTGAAGGAAGAGTGGCCCTTGGCCCGCGCTGGAAAGCGCGTGCCCCGGGCCTCGCCGTGCAGCACCGCAGCCAGCGCATCCTCGGCCAGCCCACTGCAGACGACCGTTGTGATCCCAGCAGCGGTCGCGATGTCGGCGGCGATCAGCTTGGAGCGCATGCCACCGGTACCCCAATGCGACTTGCCCTGCGAGACGGTCGACTGCTCGATCGAGTCAAAGTCAGTCAGCTCCGCCACCAGCGAAGCCTCCGGGTCATGACGGGGATCACCGGTGAACAGCCCCTCCACGTCGGTCAGCAAAACCAGCAGATCGGCGCTGGTGAGTGTGGCCACCTGGGCAGCGAGGAAGTCGTTCTCGCCGAAGGAGATCTCGTCGGTGGCAGTGGTGTCGTTCTCGTTGATCACCGGGACCACGCCCCAGCCGAACAGCGTACTCAAGGTCTGGCGGGCGTTGAGATAGCGCATGCGGTCGTGCATGTCCATCGCCGTCAGCAGCACCTGCGCCGCGACCAGCCCACGGTCGCCGAGCAGGCGGTCGTAGACGGAAAAGAGTTTGCCCTGGCCGATCGCGCTGGCCGCCTGTAGCTCAGCGATCGCGCTGGGCCGCTCGGCGAGACCCATCACGCTGACTCCCCGCGCAATCGCGCCGCTGGAAACGAGCACGACATCGGTGCCCTCGCCGCGCAACGCAGCCGCGGCATCGCACGCTCGCGCCAGCGCGTCCATCCGCAGCCCCCCGCGCTCGTCGCCGATCACGCTGGAGCCGAGCTTGATCACCACCCGTGCCATCGCCATGCAGATTAGTCTCGGTCGCCCCGGGTCCGCTGTTCCGGCCGCTGCCCGGCGGCCCTCCTGGGCGACGGCAAGCCGGCCGCCGGCTCAGGACTTCGCTGAGGCAAACAGGGCGAAGGCGTCGCCGCCGATGCGGACCTCGTCGCCGGGCTCAAAGCCCTTGGCGCGCAGGGCGCCGAGGACGCCCAAGCGCCGCAGCCGCGTCTCGACATAGGAGACCGCTTCGACGTTCTCCAGATCGAAGCGTTCGATCAGACGCTCGACGGTCGGTCCGCTGACGCAGAACACGCCGGCGCGTGGGTGCTCAATCTCATAGCCCGACTCGATCCCCGGCCGGAAGAGCATGTGGTCGGCGAGCATGGGCTCTTCGCGCGCGCCGGCCGGAGGCGATGTCGCGCCGATGCGCAGAGACGCCTCGGGCCCCTGCCCACCGGCCGTGGCGGTGTCCGCAGCAAGCACCTGTGCCAGCAGCTCCACCGCCAGCGCGCCCAGCCCCGCTCCGGTGGCACTTGAGGTCACCAGGATGGGCACGTCGGGACCCACAAGCGCCGAAAAGTCAGCAACGGCCTGCTGCGCGCGGATCACATCGACAAGGTCGGACTTCGATAGGGCAATCACACGCGGCAGCTGCGCAAGACGGTCATCGTGCAGGGCAAGCTCGCGCTCGATCAGCGCGTAATTTGACTGGAGCAGCTCGCCGACCGAGCCGCCCTGGATCGGCTCGCCGGACAACTCCGGTGCGAGATCGACGACGTGCACGAGCAGGCTCGTGCGCTCGATGTGGGCAAGAAACTCATCACCGAGGCCCGCGCCGCTGGAGGCTCCCTCGATCAGGCCCGGGATATCGGCGAGCACAACCTGGCCGGCCTCGCCGCTGAGCACGCCCAGGTTGGGCTCAAGTGTCGTGAACGGGTACGCGGCCACCTTCGGCGTGGCTCGCGTGAGGCGGGCAAGCAACGAGGACTTGCCGGCGTTGGGCAGGCCAACCAGGCCGACGTCGGCAAGCAACTTCAGCTCAAGCTGGAGCTCGCCGTGCTCACCCGGCACGCCACGCTCGGCGAAATGCGGCGCCTGACGCTTGGGGCTCGTGAAGCGCTTGTTGCCGCGACCTCCGACTCCCCCGCGCGCGACAACGGCCTGCTGGCCGTCGGCCACCAGATCCCACTTGCGGCCCTCGATCTCGCCGGCGGAGCCGGTGACCTGGGTACCCGGCGGCACCGCGAGCATCAACGGCTCGCCGTTTGCGCCGTGGCGCAAGGCCCCGTGGCCGGCCACGCCGGCTCCGGCGCGGTAATGGGTACGCCGACGCAGGGCGCGCAGGTCACGCAAGGAGGCGTCGCACACCAACACCACGTCTCCCCCGCGCCCGCCGTCGCCGCCGTCGGGGCCGCCGCGGGGCACGTGCGCTTCGCGGCGAAAGCTCACGCAGCCTGCGCCCCCCTCACCGGCTGCAACTGCAATGCGCGCGCGGTCGTAAAGCAGCTGGTCTGCTAGCTATCGCCGTCGGAAAGCACGCTCACGACGCGGCGCCCACCGCGTCCCGTGGCGAAATGCACGGTGCCCACGGCACGCGCGTACAGGGTGTCGTCGCGGCCGATGCCCACACCTGGGCCCGGCTTGAAGCGCGTTCCGCGCTGGCGCACGATGATCTCGCCGCCAGTCACAGCCTCGCCGGCAAATGTCTTGACCCCGAGGCGCTGCCCAGGTGAGTCACGTCCGTTACGACTTGAGCCAAGGCCCTTCTTATGAGCCATTCTCGGCCTCCTTGGGAGCAGAGCCCTTCGCGGCAGTTGTACGTGCTGCGCCCGACGCGCGTGCACTGCCCATCGTAATCTTGCCAATCTCGATCCGGGTGAGTTCCTGACGGTGGCCCGTGCGCTTCTTGTAGCCGCGCTTGGGTTTGAACTTGAACACGCGTATCTTGGGCCCGCGCTCGTGGGCGAGCACGGTGGCCTTGACGCTCACGCGCTCCAGCGAGTCCTTGTCGAAGGCGGCGTCGTCGGCGCGATACATCAGCGGCGCCAGGGACACGGTGGCACCGACGTCGTCGGGCAGCCGCTCGACGAGCAGCCGCTGGCCGGGCTCAACGCGGTACTGCTTGCCGCCGGTCTTCACGATCGCGTACATCAGATGGTCTGGATTGGTGGTTGCATGGGCTTTGATCCTGGTTGACTGGGCGCAACTGCGCCGATGGCGTGGGGCCCTGCGGCCGCTGTCACTCCGAGGGGACCGTGGCCTTGGCAGTCGAACGGCGTCGCCCGCCTCTGCGGCCACGACGCCGAGGCTTCGATTGTAGGCCATCAGGCCCGGAGTCGGGCGCCTCGGCAGTCTCGCCCTCGGCGTCATCGCCTTCCTCGGAGCCGGCGGAGCTAGCCGCCGAGGTGCGCCTGCGCGGGGCCCGCTGCTGTGCACTCTCGGAGGCGGCCATCAGGGCATCGTCCACTGGCCCTGAATCGCTGGCGGTCAACCCGCGGTTGAGCCCGGCCTCCAAGCGTGCCTCGCCGTCCTCGCCGGCAGCGGCACTCGAGCCGCTGCGCGTGCGCTCACGCTCTGCGCCTGTGCTCAACCTCACGCCTGGGTTCGGCGTACTAGCAGCCGCGGCCGACGGTACATCGCCGGCGTCGGCCTCGCCCGCGGCACTGCTGCGGCGGGCGCCGCCGCGACGGCCGCGAGAACTTGAGCGACTGCTGGACGCAGCGTCATCCTGGGCACCCTTGCGAGGGGCGCTGCGCGCCGGCGCAGGCGGTGCGCTGACGATCACCTCACCGCTTTCGTCGAGCAACAGCGCGGTCGCTGCGGTGCGCTCGGGCTGCTGGATGCGCACCAAACGCTTCTGGCCCACGTAGTCGGCGGCGCCTGCGATCGACACGAGGTAGCCGTCGATCTTGGCTACAGCGTCCCCCGCGATGTACATGTGCGGCTCGACGATCTCGACGAGCACCTCGTCGCCCGCGTGGAAAGGCACGGCGCGCTCTTCGACCTCCCCGCGCGTGCCCTCGAAGGTGATCGCGAAGTGGTCAAGCGGCAGCCCATCGGAACCCTCGAAGTGAAAGAACTTGCCGGTCCGTGTCTCCAGCGCGGAGAGCATGCGTGCTTCCTGGCCGGTGAATTCAGCGGTTATGCGGGGGTTGACCTGGACCAGGAACGCCTCCACCTGGGGCTTGGCGGCAGCGATCTCGCGCAGGCGACGCTCGAAGGAGATCGCAAGCGTCTCCTCGGAGCGGATCATGCCTTCGCCGCCACAGGTCGGGCAGGGCCGGCCGATGATCTCGCGCAGCCCCTCTGTCACGTTCTGCCGCGTCATCTCGACCAGGCCGAGCGCCGAGATCTCGGCGGTGAAGGTCTTGGTGCGGTCCTGCTCGAGCGCCTTGCGCAGGGTCTTCATCACGGCATCGCGGTTGCGTGCGCGCGCCATGTCGATGAAGTCGATG